>MEQN01000160.1:17238-18033 GCA_001770235.1 Betaproteobacteria bacterium RBG_16_58_11 | reverse complement strand
GTTTGCACGCCTCCCAATCCTGATGCACGGCCAGGCTGGCGAATTCGTGGTAATCCAAGCCGGCGCGGATGAGCTGTTTATCTTCCAAAGAAAACCCCAGCGGCTCAACTAGATGCAGTTTTGTGCCGCTATTGGCACATAAGCGAATGATATTTCCCGTGTTTGGCGGGATTTCCGGTTGATACAGCACGAGTTCAAACATTCCCTTGTATCCCTTGTTAAAAACAGTTACTGTTTAGTATCAATGACCTGCAAAGTATATATGAAGTGGCACTTAAACATTAATGGAATGAGCTATGGCCCGGCCTGAAAAAGTTCGCCTGGGCGAGATCCTCGTCAGCCAAAAATTCATTTCAGAAGAACAGCTTAAGCTCGCGCTCGATGAGCAGAAACGCACCGGGCGCAAGCTGGGGCGGTTTCTGGTCGAGCAAAGTTATGTGACCGAAGAGCAGATTTCGGAAGCCATCGCCAAGCAGCTCAACATTCCCTTCATCAACCTCAAATACTACAACCTCAAGCCGGAAATCGTGCGCATGTTGCCGGAAACCCAGGCGCGGCGCTTCCGCGCGGTGGTGATGGAGCAAAAAGGCGCAGGCGTGCTGGTCGGCATGGCGGATCCGACCGATCTTTTCGCCTATGACGAGATCGCGCGCATCGTGAAGCACGATATCAACTTGGCCGTGGTGAACGAAACCCTGCTGATGGCCGCCATCGACCGCATGTATCGCCGCACGGAGGAAATATCCGATCTGGCGCATGAGTTGGAAGATGACTTGGGCGATACGGCCGTCGATT
>MEQN01000160.1:16152-16889 GCA_001770235.1 Betaproteobacteria bacterium RBG_16_58_11 | reverse complement strand
CGCATTGGGCCTCGACCGGCTCGGCTTTCCGCCGGATATGTTGAAGCGCTTTCGCGAGTTGTTCACTCGCCCGCACGGCATGGTGCTGGTGACCGGCCCCACCGGCAGCGGTAAAACCACGACGCTGTATTCCATATTGTCCGAGCTGAATTCGGTCGAGACCAAAATCATCACCGTGGAAGACCCGGTGGAATACCGACTGCCCGGCATCAACCAAGTGCAGGTGAATGAAAAAATCGACCTCACTTTCTCGCGCGTGCTGCGCTCAGCCCTCAGGCAAGATCCGGACATCATGCTGATCGGCGAGATGCGCGATCAAGAGACCGCGCAAATCGCCATGCGCGCCGCCATCACCGGCCACATGGTGCTCTCGACGCTGCACACCAACGATGCGGTCAGCACGCCGATCCGCCTGCTCGACATGGGCGTGCCGCGCTACATGGTGGCGATGTCGATTCAAGCGGTGCTGGCGCAGCGCCTGGTGCGCATGGTGTGCGAGAGCTGCGCCGCCGACTACGCCCCGCTGCCCTCGGAGTTGACCTGGCTGAGCCTGGAGATCGGCGAGCAAGCGAAAACCCGCCGCTACGTGCAAGGCCGCGGCTGCTCGCAATGCAACGGCACCGGCTTCGCGGGCCGCATCGGCGTATACGAAATGATGGAAATGACCGGGCCCCTGGCCGAAGCCGTCAACCACCACGACCCCAACCACTTCATCAAACTCGCGCGGCAAAGCATGG
>MEQN01000160.1:15723-15946 GCA_001770235.1 Betaproteobacteria bacterium RBG_16_58_11 | reverse complement strand
TGGCTTGTTGGAATCGGTGTATGAGATGGCGTTGGTCATTGAGTTGACGGAAGCAGGGATTCGAGTGCAGCGTCAAGTGGAGATACCCGTTGTTTATCATGGTAAAGAGTTGGGCATAGGATTTCGTGCTGATGTAATTGTGGCCGATAGATTGCTGTTGGAAATTAAGGCGGTTGAGGAATTTAACCCCGTGCATCTGGCACAGGTAATGACCTATTTGAAG
>MEQN01000160.1:13553-15525 GCA_001770235.1 Betaproteobacteria bacterium RBG_16_58_11 | reverse complement strand
CAACCCGCGCGGCGAGTTGGTGCAAGGGGTACTCGACTCCGCCGACTCGAGCGGGGTTGCCAGTCAGCTTTTTAACAACAGCATTACGCCGATCGAGATCAATCTCGCGCCGGCGGCGAAAAAATTCATGACCGGCGGCTGGCTGGATAAGCTGCTGGAGCAGAAGGTCAGCACCGTCGATGTGCTGATGTTCAGCCGCCAGATGCATACCCTGCTGCGCGCCGGGGTGCCGATCTTGCGCGCGCTTACGGGCTTGCAGGAATCGACCGGCAACAAAACCTTCGCCAAGGTGATTCAAGAGCTGCGCGACAGTCTGGATGCGGGGCGCGAGCTTTCCGCCGCGCTGCGCCGGAGTGGACACGTGTTCACCCCGTTTTACATCAGCATGGTGCGCGTGGGCGAGCTGACCGGCCGGCTGGAGGAAATTTTCCTGCGCCTGTTTCATCACCTGGATTTTGACCGTCACACACGCGAGCAGATCAAGGCCGCGCTGCGTTATCCGATGTTCGTGGTCATCACCGTCATCGTCGCGCTGGTCGTGATCAATATTTTTGTCATCCCGGCCTTCGCCAAAGTGTATGCCGGGTTCAAGGCCGAGCTGCCGCTGCTCACCAAAATTCTCATCGCCACCTCCAACTTCATGCTGAACTTTTGGCCCTTGATGCTGGCGGCGACGGTGGGGGCGGTGATCGGCTTCCGCCTCTATACCCAGAGCAAAAACGGAAAATATCAATGGGATAAATTCAAGCTGCACATCCCCATCGTGGGCGATATCGTGAAAAAAGCCACGCTTGCCCACTTCGCGCGCAGCTTGTCCCTGGCGGCGAAAATCGGCGTGCCGATCGTGCAGGGGCTCACCGTCGTATCGCAAGTCGTGGACAACGACTACATCGCGCAGCGCATCGAACAAATGCGCGACAGCGTGGAGCGCGGCGAAACCATCTTGCGCACCGCCGTCACCAGCGGCGTGTTTACCCCCGTGGTGCTGCAAATGATCGCCGTGGGCGAGGAAACCGGCGCCATCGACGAACTGATGGACGAAATCGCCGACATGTACGACCGCGAGGTGGAGTACCAAGTGAAAAATCTCTCGGCGCAGATCGAGCCGATTTTGATCGTCTTCATCGGCGTGATCGTGCTGATCCTGGCGCTGGGCGTGTTCCTGCCGATCTGGGACTTGGGCTCGGTGGCGTTGAAGAAATGAAATTTACCGTGAGGCGCACACAAGGCTTCACCTTAATCGAATTCCTGGTGGTGATCATCATCATCAGCACCCTGGGCGCGGTGCTACTGGATCGGATGTGGTTTTACCAAGAAGCGGCCGAAAAAGCGGCGATGGAGCAACTGGCGGGCACGCTGCGCAGCGCCCTGCATTTGCAGATCGCCGACAAATTGATCAAAGGCCAGACGCGCGAACTGTCGCGCCTGGCCGACGAGAACCCAATGGATTGGCTGGCCGAGCAGCCGGCGAATTACGTGGGCGAGCGTTTCGCGCCGGGACCGGGCGAGGTGGCCAAGGGCAACTGGTATTACGATTTAAAAGACCGGCAATTGGTGTATGTGGTGGCGCGCGGCGGTCACTTTATGCCGGATCAGGCAGGGCGCAAGGAAGTGCGCTATGCAGTGCGGGTGGTGTATGCGCGTGCGGCTCAAGCGGGGCGGGAAAATGCCGATAAACAAGAGATTAACGGCGTGATCCTGGCCGTGGCGGAACCCTATCGGTGGTTTTGACGGGGGGTGGGTGCCTTTGGGCACACTTATTGCTGTACTTTGACACAGGGTTTAGCGGGCTGTTGAAAGGGTGGTTTGCGTTGAAGGGCGCTTTCACCAGCCTGTTGGGCGAAATGTTTAAATGATTTACTAAGGAGAGACAAATGCGAAACCAACGTGGTTTTACCTTGATTGAGTTGATTGTGGTGATCGTGATTTTGGGCATCTTGGCGGCGACGGCCTTGCCTCGGTTTATTGGTGT
>MEQN01000160.1:11621-13448 GCA_001770235.1 Betaproteobacteria bacterium RBG_16_58_11 | reverse complement strand
CCATGGACGGTGCGACCATTAACATGATCAACGGCTACCCGACATCCGAAAACAACGGCATCATCAGCGCGGCGAACATCGATCTCAATGACTACAACGTGACGGGCGCCGCCGCGGGCGCGGGGGTAGTGCTAACCATCAACGTGGATGGCGGCCACATCGGCACCTGTTCCTTTACTTATACGTCCGCGCTCGCCAACGCCAGCCCCATTATCAGCGCGGTCAATATTTCTAATTGCAACTAGCGCGATCTGACATCCCATGCGAAGCGGAAGGATTCCTTTGCATGACTGAGGCCTGAAATGCGGACGAGAGAGGGGTTCACGCTGGTGGAACTCGTCGTCGTCATCGTCATCGTCGGCATCGTGGCGCTCATTGCAGCGCCACGTTTTTTTTCGCAACCGACCTTTGATGCCGCGCGCTTTCACGAAGCCGCGATCAGCGCCATTTGCTATGGCCAGAAAGTGGCGGTGGCGCAACGTGCGAGCATTTACGTTAGCACGGCCGGCAATACGGTTGCGCTGTGCTACAACACGGGTTGCGCGACTCCGGTGCCCAGCCCGGCTGGCGATGCGGCCTATGTCGTGATTGCGCCGACGGGTATTAGCATCACCCCCGTCAATTTCAGCTTCAATAGCTTGGGGCAACCCGGCGATACGGCAGGTCCGCCGGTTCCGCTGGCGGCCAACACGACGCTCACCATCAGCGGCGACGGCACGACGCGCCAGATCGTGGTGGAGCGGGAGACAGGCTATGTCCACAAGCAACCGTAGGGGCGAGGCACGCCCCGCCCATCGCCGCTTACATGTAGGGGCGAGGCATGCCTCGCCCGCAAGGCTGCGCGGCTTCAGCCTGATCGAAGTGATCGTATTCATCATGATCGTGAGCATCGCCCTGGCGGGCGTGCTGTCGGTGATGAATTTCACCACCCAGCACAGCGCCGATCCGCTGGTGCGCAAGCAGGCGATCGCGGTGGCGGAGTCGCTGCTGGAGGAAGTGTCGCTACACGATTTCACCAAGCCGTCGGGCGGCTTCCCTGGACCTTTTACGTATCCGAATCGCCAGTATTTCGACGGTATTGGCGATTACAACGGCTTCACGACGAGCGGCATCTATACCATCGACGGTACGCAGATTTTCGGCCTGACTGGCTACAATGTGAGTGTGACTGTGGTGGGCAGCGCTTTGAGCGGTATTCCGGTCACCGGTGCCAGCCTGATCACCGTGACCGTGACCGGCCCGGATAACGTCAGCGTGGTGTTGGCGGGCTATCGGACTGCGTATGGACCATAATCGCCAGGCGCGCACAACACTCCCTCTCCCTCGATGGGAGAGGGCCGGGGAGAGGGTGAAAGCGATACGCTCCCCCCTCCCCCCCGAGGGGAGCATAAGCGCTAACCCCATCCCCCACCTAGCCTCCCACCCGCAAGGAGTACGCCGACGGGTGCCCCGCTGCTACGCAGCGACCCTTTCGCAGCCCTTGAAGGGGGAGGAACAGGACAAGTTAGCGCTTATGCCCGAGGGGGGAGGGAGAAACGCCATGCGATCTCGCGGCTTCACCCTGATCGAGATGATTGTCGTGATCGTGCTCACCAGCATCATCGCCTCGGCGGTGGCGGTGTTTATCAAGCTCCCCGTAGAGGGCTATGTCGCTACCGCGCGGCGCGCGGAGATGACGGATATTGCCGACACGGCGATACGCCGCATGGGGCGCGATTTGCGCTTGGCGTTGCCAAACAGCGTGCGGGTGACGGATGGTGGCGCGACCATTGAAATCCTGTTGACCAAAACCGGCGGGCGTTATCGAACCGAAGTCGATAGTGCCAG
>MEQN01000160.1:9210-11571 GCA_001770235.1 Betaproteobacteria bacterium RBG_16_58_11 | reverse complement strand
GAGCTTCGATCAGTTCGGGCCGTTTGCGACAGGCATTGGCCAGCCGATTTTCGCGGGTGACAGAGTGGTTGTGTACAACCTGGGCATACCCGGCGCGGATGCCTATGCTGGCGAAAATACGGCGACTATAAGCATCCCGCCCACCGGTGTAGGCGCGCTGCCGGATGAAAACAAAATCAACTTTGCATTTACCTTACCCACCCTGAAATTTCCACTCGAATCGCCCGGCAACCGGTTTCAAGTGATCGAGGGTCCGGTGAGCTATGTATGCGATACCACGACCGGCCGGCTGACGCGCTATTGGGGCTATCCGATTCAAGCCGCCCAGCCCACTGCCGCAACGTTGCCAACCTTAGGCGGTTTTTCCGCATTGCTGGCGACCAATGTGGCGAGCTGCGTATTCGACTATAACCCCGGCGTCACCGCGCGCTCGGGCTTGGTGGCGTTGACGCTTGTCATTACCGAGGCGGGCGAGTCGGGGCCCGAATCGGTGCGGCTTTACCATGAGGTGCATGTCACTAATGTTCCATAGTATGAAACTCGCGCAGCGAGCCCGCATCCCTCTCGCCCGCTTGCGGGACTGCGTAAGGGTCGCTGCGGAGCAGCGGGGCACCCAACGGCGTCCCCCTAGCGGGGAGAGAGCTAGGAGAGAGGGGGCGGTCATTGTGATGACCGCTAGATCAGAAAGCGGGGAGCGGGGAGCGGGGAGCGGGCAAAGCGGGTTTGCGCTGGTCACGGCGATTTTTATTTTGGTGGTGCTGGCGGGATTAGGGGCGGCCATGGTGAGCATCTCGACCGCGCAGCACACGACGGTGGCCATGGATATCCAAAGCGCGCGCGCGTATCAGGCGGCGCGCGCCGGCATCGAGTGGGGGGCGTATCAGACGCTGAAAGTCGCGAATGCGTGCTCGGCCTCGCCTTCCACGCTCACTTTCGCCGGCACGCCGCTGGCCAGTTTTACCGCCACGGTGACGTGCAGCTCGACCACGCATAGCGAGGGCGCGAATACCGTCACCCTGTTTGTGCTTACCTCGAACGCGATTTATGGCACGCCAGGCACGCCGGATTATGTGGCGCGCGAGGTCGGGACCCGAATCGCGCGATGCGTGGACTCGGGTGGGGCTGCCTGTTAGGAGAAAGCAATGAAGCAAAAATACGTCAGTCCTGTCGTTTTGCGCTGTCTGGTGCTGTTGCTCATTCTCGCGCCGTCGCTGGTGAGCGCGGCGACCTATAGCTATGCCACGACGACCTTCGGCTGGATCGATCCCGCCACCCATACCAATGCCGCTTGGACCAATACCGCGAGTTGCACCGGCGGCGGCGCGGCGGTGGACGACGATATCACCGGCTTGATTAACTTAGGCTTCACTTTCAATTTCGGCGGCGTGAATTACACCCAAGTGCGCATCATGTCTAACGGCCGCTTGCAGTTCAACAACACCTTCTGCGGCTACGGCACGCAGAGCGTCGGTCCGCCGCGCACCTATCCTTACAGCTACCCCAATGCGAATGTGGTGCGCACCATGAAGGTGTATGGCGCGGATTTCGATCCCGGTCAGGGCGGCACGGTGCGCTATGCGTCGCTCGGCACCGCGCCCAATCGCTATTTCGTGGTGACCTGGAGCAATGTACCGGAGTGGAACACCACGCCGTGGACTTGCGCGCAAAGCTGTTTCAATCTGCAAGTGATTCTGTATGAGAGCGGCGAGTTCGTCTACCAATACGGTTCGAACGTGAATGCTTCGGGCGGAAAGGCGAATATCGGCTGGGAGCTCACCACTGCCGATTATGGGCTGGTGACTTTTACCAACATCGGCGCCTTGGCCAATACCGCGTACCGCTTCTACATCCCCGTGCCTTATGCCGAATACCGGATGGAGCAAGCGTTGTGGAATGGCGCCGCGAACGAGGTCGTCGACAGCTCCGGCTACAACCGCCATGGCGCGGCGGTGGGATTGGCGCAAACCGCCGCGAGCGGAAAAATCTGCCGAGGCGCGGATAGTCCGAACAACACGACCACCGGCACCATCTCCGCCATCAATACTGGCATCGACATGAATTCAGTGGGCGGGCAGGGCGGCATCAGCTTCTGGTATCGGCTCGGCGAAGCGTGGAATGCAAACGGCCGGCAATTGTTCGACGCCACCACCGTCAACAACCGCTGGTTTTTTCTGACCAAGCGCAACAACCGGCAACTGCGCTTCGTGCTGACCGACAGCGCGAACAACAATATCGTGTTGGCCTACACCGCGTCGAATTACGCCGCCAATACTTGGGTGCATATCGCCGTCACTTGGAATATGAGCGCCAACCGATATTACATGTACGTGAACGGCGCGCAGGTCGCGAGCAGCAGCAGCG
>MEQN01000160.1:8001-9097 GCA_001770235.1 Betaproteobacteria bacterium RBG_16_58_11 | reverse complement strand
CGAATTCCGCCTGTACAACTACGCGATTCCTTCCACCGTGGTATTGCGCGATTACTTGCTCTCGCGCACCTGCAGCACGCTCGATCACTTCGCGATCAGCCACGGCGGCACCGGCGTCAACTGCCAGGCGGAGCCGATCACGATCACTGCGCACGATGCCTCGCACAGCGCGGTGTCGCAGAGCGCCACGACGGTCGGCATATCTACCTCCACCGCCCATGGCGACTGGACGCTACAAACCGGCGCGGGCACCCTGGTCAACAGCGGCAACGGCGCCGCAACTTATACTATTAACAACGAAAGCAGCGTGGTGTTATTGTTAAAGGACACTTACGCCGAAACGACCAATATCAATCTCAATGCAGGCGGCGTGACCGAGACGGTAAGTGAGGATCCCTCGCTCACCTTCGCGCCATCGGGTTTCCGTTTTATCGATTCCGCCTCCGTGGATACCATTGCCAATCAGGTTGCCGGTGTGACCTCGGGCAACTATTACCTGCAAGCGATCCGCACCGACACCCAGACCGGCGCTTGCGTCGGCGTGTTCAACAACCAGACGGTGAACATCCGACTCGCTTCGCAGTGCAATAATCCGACCACCTGCGCCGGCCAGCAGGTGAGTTTCAACGGCATACCCATCGCCTCGAACCCGAATAGCGGCGTCGCGTCCTATGCCATTGTGCCAGTGAACTTTCTCAACGACAGCACCTCGCGTGCGCTGTTCACTTTCAGCTACCCGGACGTGGGGCAAATTTCGTTGCATGCACGCTACACCATTCCTCTGGGGAGTGGTGGCGCCTCGCCGAATGACATGGTGGGCACCAGCAATACCTTCGTGGTCAAACCGTTTGGATTTACCGTGACCGGCATTCAGCGCACCTCGGATGCTTTCGCGAACCCGGCGGCGGCCAGTGCGGCGGGACCCAAATTCATCCACGCGGGCGAGTCTTTCACGGCCACCGTGAGCGCGATCGCGCAAGGTGGCGCGGCAGCGCCCAATTACGGACGGGAAACCGTGCCCGAGGGCGTGCTGCTGACGCCGGGTATCGTGTTGCCCGCAGCGGGTGTGAATCCGGCGCTCACCAACGGCACGATT
>MEQN01000160.1:6566-7974 GCA_001770235.1 Betaproteobacteria bacterium RBG_16_58_11 | reverse complement strand
GTTGGGACGAAGTCGGCATCATCACTCTCACGCCTTCCATCGCCGATGGTGATTATCTTGGTGCGGGCAATGTCACCGGCACCGTTACCGGTAATGTGGGTCGTTTCGTGCCGCATCATTTTGCCGCGCTGGGGGAGGTCACCGCCGCCTGCACCAGTGGCGCTTTTACTTACATGGCGCAGAACTTTACGCTGGCCAAGGCAGGCAGCAGTCCGCTCACCGGCGAGATGCTGGAGGCACGCAACCTTGGCGACACCAAGACAACAAATTACACCGGCGCGTTTGCCCTTGGCGTGGTGAGTTTCGGACTGGAGAACAATGATAACGGCACCGATCTTTCAACACGCTTGACGGCGCCGGGGGGGTGGCTCAATGGTGAGTATGTCCTGACGAGCACCAATGCGACTTTCAGCCGCCCGGCGTCAACCACGCCCGATGCGACCTGGGGCGCGTTCGATCAGCTTGAAATAGGCATTACCGCAGCGGATGCCGATGTGACGACGATCCCACGGGTAAGCGGCTCGGATATGAATCCGGCTGCGGCCGGCTGCGGCGCAGGCTGCACCTATAAGAAAATCACCGCTGCCGGCGGGACTAAAATGCGCTATGGCCGCCTGCGCCTGAACAACGCGCATGGTTCGGAATTGCTGGGCTTGCCGGTCCCCGTGAGGATTCAGTATTTCAACAGCACCGGATTCGCCGCCAATAGCCTGGATACCTGCACTACTTTTTCGCTGACGCCAGCGGTGGATAATTCGCCCACCAGCTATACGCGCGGCGACCTGCTCATCGACAACCCGCTGAAGAACATGACGGTTGGCGCCAGTGTTCCCACGCTCGGGAGCGGTGTGATCAATCTATCAGCCCCCGGCGCGGGTAACAGCGGCAGCGTCGATCTCACGCTCGACGTGCCGGCCTGGCTTGAATTCAACTGGACCGGCGTGGCGGGCGACCCGATATCGCGCGCAACTTTCGGCCTACATCGCAAGTCGGATCAATTCATCTATCAGCGCGAAAACTACTGATTTCCCCCTAATTAAAGCATTTGACAACAATAACTTAATGCTATAACTTCAAGTAAATTCCACTATTGTCAGCTTATGTTCGCTAAATTTTTCGGCAGCCAGAAAAAACAGCCCGGATGGATGGCCTTGAGCTTCGTCCCCGAGGGCTTGTGCATGGCGCATGTGCAACCGGTGGCCAACGGCAAACCGGTGGTGACGGTGTGCGGCATGGCGGCGGGCCAAGGCATGAATGCGCAGGGGCTGGAAAAGATCGGCCGCGAAATGCATTTCGCGCGCTATCACTGCACCACCGTGCTGAGTCCGCACGAATATCAAATGCTGGTGGTGGAAGCGCCGAACGTGCCGCCGCCGGAGCTGAAGACCGCGATGCGCTGGCGCATCAA
>MEQN01000160.1:5942-6468 GCA_001770235.1 Betaproteobacteria bacterium RBG_16_58_11 | reverse complement strand
TGGCGGCGCGCAATAGTTCAGTCGAGCGCCGCGTTTCCATGTTCGACAGCGCGAAAATCCCGCTGGAGGTGATCGATATTCCGGAAATGGCGCAACGCAACATCGCGGTGCGCCTGGAAGAGCCGGGGCGCGGTTTGGCCTTGCTGTCTTTCGACGATGATAGCGGCCTCTTAACTGTAACTTACAACGGCGAGTTGTATATGGCGCGCCATCTCGATGTGGGTTGGGAGCAGATGGTGAATGCGGATGAAGCGGCCAAGCAAGGTTATTTTGATCGCATCACGCTCGAATTACAGCGTTCGCTCGACAACATCGAGCGCCAATTTCCCTTCATCAGCATCTCGCGCCTATGGGTGACCTACATGCCGGAGGCGGAAGCTTTGCGCGCTTATCTCGCGAGCAATCTGTATGTGGCGGTGTCGGTGCTGGACCTGAATGAGGTGTTCGATTTTTCGCGCGTGCCGGCGGTGGGCGCGCTCGACAATCAAGCCCGGTTTTTTCTGACGCTCGGCGCATCGTTGCGGCA
>MEQN01000160.1:1702-5868 GCA_001770235.1 Betaproteobacteria bacterium RBG_16_58_11 | reverse complement strand
GGCGCGCACCATGGCGCAGGCGCTGGGCTTGATTGCGCTGGGCCTGGCCGCGGTTTACGGCTACGCGCGCTATCAGGTGGCCAATTTGCAGACGGAAACGGAGCAAGCGGGCAAGCGGCAAGAGGCGGTGCAGGCGCGGCTGGCGCGCATCTCGCAGCAATTCGGCCCGCGCCAGAAGAGCGCCGAGCTGGAAGGGAATATCAAGCGGGCCGAGACCGAGCTGCTCGCGCTGGCGGAAGTGCAGGCCGCATTGAAGCAAGGCGGCTTGGTGAGCGCGAGCGGTTTCTCACCCTATTTCAAGGCGCTGGCGCGGCAAGCGGTGGAGGGCGTATGGCTGACCGGCTTTTCCATCGCCGGGAGCGAGATGGCGATCAGCGGACGCACGACGAAGCCGGGCTTGGTGCCGGATTACATCCATCGCTTAGGTGGCGAGCAAGTCATGCAAGGGCGCAAATTCGCGATGCTGGAAATGCGCCAGCCGGAAACCATCGCGGCGAAAGACGGCAAGCCCGGCGCCACGCCGCGCTATATCGAATTCACCTTGCAATCCGCGTTGAAGGAAGCCAAGTGAAGGCGCGGCTGAAGCAACTGGCAGAACGCATCGACGCCATGAGCCTGCGTGAGCGGCTGATGATATTCGCCATGCTCGCGGTGACCCTGGTGGCGCTGGTGGTGACGAGTGCGATTGATCCTTTAAGCGCGAAGCAAAAGCAACTCACGCAAAAGCGAGCGCAAGCCCAGGCGCAGACGCAAGCGCTGGAAGCGCAGATGCAAGCGCTGGCCGAAGCGGCGAAGAACGATCCCGATCTGCCGAACAAGATGCGGCTGACCGATCTAGATGCCAAACGCAAAAGCGCTTACGCCGAGCTGTCGAACGTGAAGCAAGGCCTGGTCACGCCGGATCAGATGACGCAGGTGTTGCGCGACTTGCTGGGGCGCAATCCGCGCTTGAGCTTGGTGAGCATCAAAACCCTTGCCGTCCGCCCGCTGACCGATGCCGGCAAGCCCGCCGAGCAAACGACGAAAACGGAAACGAAGCCCAAGGACAAATCCGCGGCGAGTGACCTGGGGCTGTACAAGCATGGCGTAGAAATCAGTGTCGAAGGCAGCTATGCGGATTTAGTGGCGTATCTTGCGGAATTGGAACAACTGCCCTGGCGCATGTATTGGGGCGGCGTGAATTTATCGGCGCAAGCCTATCCGGTTTCTCGTCTCACATTGACGGTTTATACCTTGAGCTTGGACAAGACATGGTTATCCGTCTGAGTTTGGTATTGATGAGTCTGAGTGGGGCCGTGCAGGCGGAGAGCCTGCCTGACCCGACGCGCCCGCCCGCAGGGATGGATGCAATGATCCCGGTAGCGGCGCCGAGCGGACCCGCGCTGCAATTGATCCGCACTCTTGATGGCAAGCGCATGGCGATCATCAGCGGGCAAGCGGTCAAGGTCGGCGGCAAAGTGAATGACGCCATCGTGACGCGCATCGACGAAGATCGCGTGGTGTTGCGCGGCCCGGAAGGCGTGCAGACGCTCAAGCTATTTCCGGATGTGGAAAAAAGCCCGGCTGCATCGGGAAAAATCGAATCAAAGCCGCGGGCGAAGGCGCCTAAGCAGCAAGCAATACGGAAGGAACAAAAATGAATCTTGAAAATGCAATTAACCACGGGGGGCACGGGGCACACGGGAAAAACTCAATCAGTTATGAACCGTTGCACCGAGCGGGAGCAAGCATTCAAGCGCAAAAATTTATAGGTCTTCCCCGTGTGCCCCGTGGTTCAAAAGCTGTTTTTAGAACGAAAAAACTGGGCTTGGTACTGCTGCTGTTGGCGGCGGGCTGCCAGACGCCGCCCGAGAAGCGGCCGACCACCTTGGATCAGATCAACGAGGAAATGGCGCAAGCCGCGCGCTCAAGCGCCAAACCCGCCGCGCCCGATGCGGTGAGCCAAGCGCTGCTGCCGCCGCTCAAGATCGATATGCCGAAAAACGGGGCGCGCATCGTTGAGCAAAAATTCGATTTGGTGGTGAGCAACGCACCGGCCAGCCAAGTATTCATGGGCATCGTTTCCGGCACGCGCTATAGCATGCTGGTGCACCCCGAGGTCGCGGGATCGATCACGGTGAATCTGAAAGATGTGACCGTGATCGAGGCGCTGGAGGCGATTCGCGAGCTGTACGGCTACGACTACAAGCTGGATGGGACGCGTATTTTCGTGCAGCCCTTGACGCTGCAAACGCGGGTGTTTCAGGTGAATTATCTGACCTCCTTGCGCAAGGGCACATCGGAAATCAACGTGACCTCGGGTTCGATTAGCAGCAGCTCTTCCGGCGGCACTTCGACGGCGAGTTCTACGACCTCACCCACGACGACCGCGACCGCGCTGCAAAGCAGCAAAATTTCCACGACCTCCACCAGCGATTTTTGGGCCGAATTAAAAGTGGCCTTGGCGGTGATCGTGGGCGAAGGCAATGGCCGCAGCCTGGTGGTCAGCCCGCAATCCGGCGTGGTGGTGATCAAGGCCATGCCGAACGAACTGCGCTCGGTGGAGCAATTTTTGCGCGCCACGCAGATATCCGTGGATCGGCAAGTGATATTGGAAGCGAAGATCATCGAGGTGAAGTTGAGCGATGGTTTCCAATCCGGCATCAATTGGGCTGGTTTCGGTAGTGGCGATCAGTTTCGCGGCGGCGCCGGCGTGAATGCGAGTACCGTCAATATTCCGGGCGGCTCGCTGGTGGCCGACACCACGCTATCCGGCTTGCTCGGCGGGGGGCTGGCCACTGCCGCCGGCGCCACCACCGGCGGCTTGTTCGGCTTGGCGTTTCGCACTTCAAGCTTCGCCGCGCTGCTTGAATTCCTGGAAACCCAGGGCACGGTGTCGGTGCTGTCCAGCCCGCGCATCGCCACCTTGAACAACCAAAAAGCCGTGCTGAAAGTCGGCACCGACGAATTTTTCGTCACCAATGTCAGCACCAGCACCACCACCGGCACCACCACCACCTCCAGCCCGAGCGTGACGTTGCAACCTTTCTTTTCCGGCATCGCACTCGACGTGACGCCGCAGATCGACGAGAACAACAACATCACCCTGCATATCCATCCCTCGGTGAGTGATGTCACTTCGAAGAGCAAAGACATCAACCTCGGCACATCCGGCACGTTGAGCCTGCCGCTGGCTTCCAGTTCGGTGAGTGAAACCGACAGCATCGTGCGCGCGCAGGACGGCCAAGTGGTCGCGATCGGCGGCTTGATGCGCTCTTCCTCCACGTCCGACAATTCGCAAATTCCCGGGGTGGGCGAAGTGCCGGTGGTAGGCAACCTATTCCGCCATACCAACCGCAGCATCAGCAAGCGGGAATTGATCATTCTGCTCAAGCCGACGGTGGTGAAGGGCAATGAGGCCTGGTCGCAGAATATCCTGGAGTCGCAGCGCCATATTCAGCGCATTCAGGATCAGTACGTGCCTAAGCAATAGACGCCTGCGCACTCACCAAACGGTCATGGCGCTGGCCAACCCGAAAGGCCGGGTTGGCCAGCGCCGACCGTTTCCCTCTCTCCTAACTCTCTCCCGCAAGCGGGAGAGAGTGACTTAGACTCGCTTCGCGAGTTTTACATTAAACTCGGTATAATGCCCGCAAGCCTTGTGGGCAGGAGCCATGTACAACAAACATTTCGGGCTGCGCGAAGCGCCCTTTTCGATTACTCCCGACACCACGTTTTCCTTCGCCTCGGGCGTGTTTCAGGAAGCGCTCAACACCTTGCTCATCGCTGCCAAGAATGGCGAGGGCTTCATCAAGATCACGGGTGAGGTCGGCACCGGCAAGACCCTGCTCTGCCGTAAATTTCTCGCCAGCCTGGACGAGAGCTTCATCACGGCGTATATCCCCAACCCTTATCTTGAGCCGCGCACGCTGCTGATCGCCTTGGCCGAGGAATTGAATCTCAAAGTCCGGCGCGATCTCGACCAGCACTTGATGCTGAAAGCGCTGACGCTGGCCATGCTCGATTTCGCGCGCCAAGGCAAGCGTGTGCTGGTATGCCTGGATGAAGCGCAGGCGATGCCGCTGGAGACGCTGGAAGCGTTGCGCCTGTTATCCAATCTGGAAACCGAGAAGCGCAAGCTGATTCAAGTGGTGCTGTTTGGCCAGCCGGAATTGAACGAGAAGCTC
>MEQN01000160.1:0-1676 GCA_001770235.1 Betaproteobacteria bacterium RBG_16_58_11 | reverse complement strand
GCAGCGCATCGCTTTTCATTATGAGTTGCAGCCGCTATCGCGCGACGAGTTGGATTATTACGTCGCCCATCGCTTGACCGTGGCGGGCCAGCAAGGCGGCACCTTGTTCAGCAAGGGCGCGCTCGCCGTGCTGTATCGCACCAGCGGTGGTGTGCCGCGGCTGGTGAATATCATTTGCCACAAGTCACTTCTCTTGGTATTCGGCGAGGGCAAGCAGCAGGTGGAAGAAAAACATATCCGCATCGCCGCGTCCGATACGCCGGCGGCCAGGCCCGAGCACCGGGCACGTTGGTTGTGGGCTGCCTTGGCGCTGCTAGGCGTGGGCCTGGGGATCGGCAGTTGGGCGCTGCTGCGATGAGCGTGATCAATCGCATGCTGCAAGAGTTGGAGGAGCGCCACGAGGACGCGGTGCAAAAGCGCATGCCGGGTCTCGTGCGCGCGGTGCCGGCGCGCTTGCCTGCCGCGTCGCGCCGGCCATGGATCCTTGTGTTGATCGCCGGTTTGGCGGTGCTGCTCGGCGTGTTGGGCTGGCAAGTCGCGGCGACTTGGAAAATGAAGCCGGTTGCTCCTCTCCCCCCCGTGGCGATAACGCCGCCCCCCCAGGCGGCCATCACCGAACCGCAACTGAAATCCGCCGATAGCCTCAAGCCATTACCCGCACCGGTGCTTGAAGCGGCGCTTCCAGCACCTGAGGAACCGGCCCCCAAAACGCAGCCGGTAAAATCCATCGAACCAAAATCCGCGAGCGCCAAATATCTTGCCAGCGCTAAGAGCGAACCAGCGCCCATGCCGAAGGACAAGCCGGAAGCGGTGGCCAAAACCAAACCCGGCGCGGAGCCCGTCAATGCCGCTGGCTTTAAGCAAGTGTCCAAGGAACAGCGCTCGGAAAACCGTTACCGCGAAGCCTTATCGTTCATTTCGCAAGGCCGGATGTCGGATGCGCAAGCCGCGCTGGAGGAAATCCTGCGCCTCGATCCGCGCAACTTGAATGCGCGCCAAGTGCTGCTGGGCATTCATGTCGAGGCCAAGCGTTATGCCCAAGCCGAGCAATTGCTGCAAGAGGGCTTGCAATTGAATCTTGCGCCCGCGACCCAGGCGATGGCCCTTGCGCGTGTGCAATTCGAGCGCGGCGATCAAGCGGCGGCGCTGGCGACACTGGAAAAATACGCGCCCCAAGCCGGCAGCCAGGGCGAGTATCACGGCTTCCATGCCGCGCTGTTGCAGCGCGCGGGCCGTCATGCGGAAGCCATCACGCAGTTTCAAGCGGCGCTCAAGACCCACCCCAATCAAGCCAATTGGCTCATGGGTTTGGGCATCTCCCTGCAAGCGGAAAAACGCTACCCCGAAGCGGAGCAAGCGTACACGCGCGCCCGCGCCAGCAACGCGCTGGCGCCGGAGCTGCAAGCGTTTGTCGAGCAGCGTTTAAAGCAGGTGCAGCAGGCGCGGTAAAAGGTTTTTTTGCGTTAAAAAAAATGGGGCCGAGAGGCCCCATTGCGTTTGGTGCTACTCGCGCCTTTAGTAGCGCCGGCATCTTTGCCGGCATGCCGGCTGGAAGTCGGCGCTACAGAACTCGAATTCGCTGCTGGCCGAATGTAAGCCTTACGCGTTAACGCGGCGGCGGTATTCGTGGGTACGGGTGTCGATCTCGATTTTGTCGCCGGTCGCGCAGAATAAGG
>MEQN01000159.1:16316-18898 GCA_001770235.1 Betaproteobacteria bacterium RBG_16_58_11 | reverse complement strand
TCGACGACTCTTTAGTGCTGCCCCATTTGGTGAGCGTGTCCGCAGCGATAGCGAACTGGCCGTTTTTGCGGACGACAGCGAGGGTGGTCATGGCTTATTTGAAGTGGCAGACGTAATCGAGCGTTTCGATGGTTTCAATCTCGAAACTGCTATTGCCCGGCACGCTGAAGGTCTGCCCGGCGGAGTAGATTTTCCAGTCATTGGTGCCGGCCAATTTCACTTTGCACACGCCGCCGTTGATCTCCATGTCCTCGGGCGCACCGGTGTTGAAGGTGAGTTTGCTGGGGAAGATGACGCCACAGGTTTTTTTCGTGCCATCGGGAAACAGCACGGTGTGCGAGACGCACTTGCCATCGAAAAACAGGTTGGCTTTTTTGACGACGCTGACGTTATCAAATTGAGTCATGATTTTTCCTTAAGAACAATTAACCACGGGGTACACGGAGGTCACGGGGAAAGCAGTCAATGTTGTGCCTTCCCCGTGTGCCCCGTGATCCCCGTGGTTCAACGATTTTTCCTCTTCGCCGCAATCCGCAGGCGTAGCGCATTGAGTTTAATGAAGCCGCCGGCATCGGCCTGGTTGTAGGCGCCCGCATCGTCCTCAAACGTGGCGATGGTGGGATCGAACAGCGAATCGGTTTTCGAGTCGCGGCCCACAACGGTCACATTGCCTTTGTAGAGCTTGACCCGCACCCAGCCATTGACGCTGTCTTGCGTGCTGTCGATCAAGCCTTGCAGGGCCAGGCGCTCCGGGCTCCACCAATATCCATTGTAGATGAGCGAAGCGTAACGCGGCATCAGGTCATCTTTGAGATGCGCCACTTCGCGGTCGAGGGTGATGGATTCGATGGCGCGGTGCGCTTTGAGCATGATGGTGCCGCCGGGGGTTTCGTAGCAGCCGCGCGACTTCATGCCGACGTAGCGGTTTTCCACCAAATCCAGGCGGCCGATGCCGTGCTTGCCGCCGAGGCGGTTGAGTTCGGCCAAGACGCTCGCGGCGCTCAGGGTTTTGCCGTTGAGCGCGACAATGTCGCCCTGCTTGAATTCGAGTTCGAGATATTCGGGCGCATCAGGCGCTTTCTCCGGGGACACTGTCCAGCGCCACATATCCTCTTCCGGCTCCACTGCCGGGTCTTCCAGTGCGCGGCCTTCATAGCTGATATGCAGCAGGTTGGCGTCCATGCTGTAAGGGCTGCCGCCGGCCTTGTGTTTCATCTCCACCGGGATGCCGTGCTGTTCCGCATAAGCGAGGAGTTTTTCGCGCGAGAGCAAATCCCACTCGCGCCACGGCGCGATGATTTTGATGTCGGGGTTCAGCGCATAGGCGCCGAGCTCGAAGCGCACTTGGTCATTGCCCTTGCCGGTGGCGCCGTGGGAGATGGCGGTCGCACCGGTCATCTTGGCGATTTCAATCAGGCGCTTGGCGATGAGCGGGCGCGCGATCGAGGTACCGAGTAAATACTCGCCTTCATATACCGTATTGGCGCGGAACATCGGGAACACAAAATCGCGCACGAATTCTTCGCGCAGATCGTCGATGAAAATTTCCTTCACGCCGAATTGGCGGGCTTTGGCGCGCGCCGGTTCCAGCTCTTCCCCTTGGCCGATATCGGCGGTGAAGGTGACGACCTCGCATTGATAAGTGTCTTGCAGCCATTTCAAAATGACCGAGGTGTCCAGCCCGCCGGAATAGGCGAGCACGACTTTATTGCTTGAGCTCATAAGTGACCTTGCGAAAAAGGGTGAATCTTAAAACTGCTTTTTTAACCACGGGGGACACGGGGTTCACGGGGAAACCAAGTTTCGATTTTGGGGTTCCCCGTGTCCTCCGTGTTCCCCGTGGTTAATTATTTTTTTTGAAATGAGCGATGTTCATGCTTCGATTCGACCCAGGAGTAAATATTCGAGCAGCGCTTTTTGCGCATGCAGCCGATTCTCGGCCTCATCCCACACCACGCTGTGCGGGCCGTCGATCACGGCGGCGGCGACTTCTTCGCCGCGGTGCGCGGGCAGGCAGTGCATGAACAGCGCATCGGGCTTGGCCACCGCCATCATGTCTTGATCCACTTGCCAATCGGCGAAATCGCGTTTGCGTTCTTCGTTCTCCGCTTCAAATCCCATGCTGGTCCACACGTCGGTGGTGACCAGATCGGCGTCGCGCGCCGCTTCCATCGGGTCGGCGAATTCTTCGTAGTGATCGGTGCCGTAGAGGCCCGCGCGTTCCGGTTCCACTTCGTAGCCGGGCGGGGTCGAGACATGCACGTTGAAGTCGAATACCTCCGCCGCTTGCAGCCAGGTATTGCATACATTGTTCGAGTCGCCGATCCAGGCCACGGTCTTGCCTTGAATCGAGCCGCGCTGCTCGATATAGGTGTAGATGTCGGCCAGGATTTGGCACGGATGGTATTCGTTGGTGAGGCCGTTGATCACCGGCACGCGCGAGTGGCCGGCAAAACGCTCGATGATGTCCTGTTCAAACGTGCGGATCATCACCACATCGCTCATGCGCGAAATCACCTCCGCCGCGTCTTCCACCGGCTCGCCGCGCCCGAGCTGGGAGTCGCGCGTGTTGAGGTAAATCG
>MEQN01000159.1:15643-16280 GCA_001770235.1 Betaproteobacteria bacterium RBG_16_58_11 | reverse complement strand
TGCGGGTGGAGGCTTTTTCGAAAATCATCACCAGCGTGCGGTCGGCCAAGGGCCAATAGCGGCGGTAGGCCTTGAATTCATTCTTGATCCAACGCGTGCGTGCGAACAGATAATCCAGCTCGTCGCGGGTGAAATCTTTGAATTGCAGAAAATGCTTGATGGGCATGATCAGGCCGCCTGGGCGAGAAATTCCTTCACCAGCACGGCTACGCCGGCGATGAGCGCGCTTGCTTCCTGCTCATTCATGATGAGCGGGGGCACCAAGCGGATAACTTTATCCGAGGTCACATTGATGATGAAGCCTTGCGCCAATGCACGCTTCACCAGATCGGCGCAGGGCCGGTCCAGCTCGATGCCGATCATCAGGCCGTGACCGCGCACCTGCGTCACGCCCGCCACGCCGGCCAGCGCATGTTTGAAGCTTTCCACGATGAATTGACCGATGCGGGTCGCATTCTGACGCAAGCCTTCGTCCTCGATGGCTTGCAGGGTGGCGAGCGCCGCGGTGCAAGCCAGCGGGTTGCCGCCGAAGGTCGAGCCGTGATTGCCGGGCTTGAATAGATCGGCGGCCGCGCCGCGCGCAAGGCAAGCGCCGATCGGCACGCCGCTGCCCAGGCCTTTGGCCAAGGTCATCACA
>MEQN01000159.1:14618-15611 GCA_001770235.1 Betaproteobacteria bacterium RBG_16_58_11 | reverse complement strand
CCATGCGCCGGTGCGGCCAATGCCGCTTTGCACTTCGTCCAGCATGAACAGCCAGCCGTTTTCGTCGCAAATCTGGCGCAGGGCGCCGAGATAGCCGGCGTCGGGAATGTTGATGCCGCCTTCGCCCTGTACCGGTTCGACCAGCAGCGCGACGATGTTTTTATTGTGCGCGGCGGCCTGGCGCACCGCTTCCACATCGTTGTACGGCACACGCGCGAAACCGGCCAGCAGCGGCTCGAACCCGGCTTGCACCTTGCGGCTGCCGGTGGCGGTCAAGGTCGCCATGGTGCGGCCGTGGAAGCTCTTGTCCATCACCACGATGGTGGGGACTTCGACGCCTTTCTGATGGCCATACAGGCGGGCCATTTTGATCGCGGCTTCGTTCGCTTCGCAGCCGGAATTGCAGAAAAAAACGTTATCCATGGCGGAGAGTTCGCACAGCTTTTCGGCGAGTTTTTCTTGCAGCGGAATTTGGTAAAGATTGGAGCAGTGGATCAAGCTCTTGGCTTGCTCGCACAGCGCCTGCGTGAGCTTGGGGTGGGCATGGCCCAGCGTATTGACCGCGACGCCGGCCACGCCGTCCAGGTAGCGCTTGCCCTCGGTATCCCACAACCAAACGCCTTCGCCGCGTGCGAACGCGACGGGGAGCCGGGCATAGGTATTCATCAAATGCGACATTTCTACTTACCAAAAAAGCACACGGCGGCAAAAGCCGCCGTGTGGATTGCGTAAGCGCTAAATTATAAGGTGTTTTTAGAAGCCGTGCACCCCTACGCCCATGAAGAACAACATGGGGATGGAGAGCATGGTATTGGTGCGCGAAGCCAGGAAGGCGACCCGGCGGGCGGTGGCCTTTTCCGCATCGCTGGCGGGTTTCATGCCCAGTATCTTCTTCTGGTTAGGCCAAATCAGGCCCCAGACGTTGAACAGCATGATGGTGCCCAGCCAAGCGCCCAGGCCGATCATGGCGGCGGACGGTTGCAGGGTAAAGGC
>MEQN01000159.1:10002-14594 GCA_001770235.1 Betaproteobacteria bacterium RBG_16_58_11 | reverse complement strand
GCCCGCCAGCCAGGTCACCAAGGCGGCCCAACGGAAGAAAAACAAGGCGCGCGGCGCGACATGCTTGGTGATACCGGCATTGGTGCCGTCTGCGCTAGCGTCTTTCAGCGCGGCCACTTGCACGAAATTGAAGTAATACAGCAAACCGATCCACATCACGCCCGCCATGAAGTGAATCCAGCGGAAAATTGCCATCGAAGCCACCGAATATTCCATGTTGATTACCCCTTAATGAGAAAGTTGACGGCAACGTAGTACAACACTACGGTCAGGATCAGGCCGGAAATGACCGTCCCCCAGAGGGAGTCCAAAGGATTTTTCATGCGGTTTCTCCTTGAAATGCACGATGGTTTAGGAATGGTGTAGCAATACAGTCGGATATTTTTAGCGAAATCGCCGCCTCTTGCAAGCAGAAAATAAAACAAGTTGAAATACTAGAATGGTTCCAAATCTGGATTTAACTTTATATTTTATTAGCTTAGACGATATTTCTGGGTTTTGATGTATGGCGCCCTGGAGTTTGCCCAGGATAAGAATTTACAACTGGATGAGGGCGAGAATGGGGTGAAAACCCATCCTGAAGCGGCGGTCGTCGCGAATTGACGGCCATCCGCTCTCAGGCGACTGATATTAAGCCAAGGCTTTGATTTGCGAAGACAGGCGGCTCTTATGGCGAGCCGCTTTGTTTTTGTGGACAATTTTCTTGTCCGCAATGCGGTCGATGACGCTGACGGACTCTTGGTAAATCTTCTGGGCGGCGGCTTTGTCGCCGGCGCCAACCGCTTTTTGCACCTTCTTGATCGCGGTGCGCAACTCCGAGCGCAGGCTCGCGTTGTGCATATTCTGCTTGATCGACTGGCGCGCGCGCTTGCGGGCTTGTGCCGAATTGGCCATGACTTTCTCCTTAAGGCTTTGAAATAGCGAAAACCGCGCATTTTAAGCGGTTAGATAAGCTTTGGCAATGACCATGACGGGCCGCGCAGGGGGAGGCGCGGTAAAGAATTCCGGGAATCGGGCGATATTTAAGAAACTCAGCCCCGCAACGGGCGCGGGCGATGCGACTTAGGCTCGCTGCGCGAGTTTCACTTTGACGGGAATGGGCCGAGAGCAACCGATGCACGAAAAAAACAATTCAAACGAAACCGATTCCTTCGTGTTCGCCGATTTCCTGGCGCTGTCGGTGCACGACATGAAGAACTCGCTGGGCATGTTGATCGGCGCGCTGGAAAGCACGATCAAGGAGGCCCAGGGCCGCGACTTGCCCCTTTCCGCGCGGCTCGGCCAAATGGAATATGAGGCAAAACGGCTCAACAACAATCTCTTGCAGTTGTTGTGCATTTATAAAATTCGCAACGAACGCTATCCGGTCGATATACAAGAACACGTGATTCGCACCGTGCTCGAAGAAGTCGTGGCCGCGAACCGTCCGCAGCTCGTTTTTCGCGGCATTCAACTCGACCTGGATTGTCCCGGCGACACGCTCTGGTATTTCGATAAGGAACTCATCTGCGGCGCGCTCAACAACGCGCTGAATAATTCGATTCAGCACACCGCCGACAAGCTGCGGCTGGTGGCGCGGGTGGCGGACGGCGCGCTGATATTGCGGGTGGAAGACAACGGCGGCGGCTACCCCGAGTCCTTGCTGCAGGGCGAGGTTGCCGCGAATAAGGGGATTCACTATTACCGCGGCAGCACCGGACTGGGGATGTATTTTTCCGCCATGGTGGCGCATCTGCATCAAAACGACGGCAACATCGGCAGCCTCACCATCGAGAACGGCGGCGCCTACGGCGGCGGCTGCTTCGTGTTGCGCTTGCCGTGAGGAATTCATAATGGCTCTGAACCTAAAAGACGCGCGCGTGCTCATCATCGACGATTTCGAAGGCATGCTGAGAATGCTGCGCGAATTTATTCGCGTGGCGGGTGCGCAGCAAATCGATACGGCGAAAAACGGCAAAGATGCCGTCGCCGCCCTGGCCAAGCATAAGTACGACGTCGTGTTGTGCGACTACAACCTGGGCGAGGGCAAGAACGGCCAGCAAATTTTGGAAGAAGCCAAGGTGCGCGAGCTGATCGGCTTCACCACGGTGTGGATCATGATTACGGCCGAAAAAACCATGGACATGGTGATGGGCGCGGCCGAGTACGAGCCGGACGATTACTTGCTCAAGCCGATCAACGAAGAATTGCTCAAGGGCCGGCTCGAACGCCTGCTCGCCAAGAAATGGGCGTTGCAGGATGTCGAAAAGGCGGTCAAGCGAAAGGATTACACCAAGGCGATCGCAAAATGCGACGAGCTGATGAAGCTCGACCCGAGCATGGCGCAAGAGATGCTGCGCCTGAAAGCGCGTTTTCTGATCACCAAGGGTGATTTCGCCGCGGCGCGCGCGCTATTCGAAAGCTTGCTGGCGGTGCGCTCCATCAATTGGGCGAAAACCGGCTTGGGCAAGGTGTATTACTTGTCCGGCGAGTATCTCAAAGCGAAGGACATTTTGAGCGAAGTGCTGGAGGAAAACAGCTCCAGCCTCGAGACCTACGATTGGCTGGTGAAAACCTATCAAGCGCTGGGCGATCATGAGCAAGCCCGTGATCTGATCAGCCAGGCGCTCACGCTGTCGCCCAACTCCGGCCAGCGGCAAAAGGTGCTGGGCGATTTGGCCAATACCACGGGCGATAAAGCCGGCGCCGAAGCGGCATATCGCAAGTCGATCAAGCTGTCCGAGCATTCGATTCTCAAAACCACCGAGCCGTTTACCGGCCTGGCCAAGCTGTGCACCGAAAAGGGCAAAGCCGACGAGGCGCTCAAGCTGATGGAAGACGTGCGCAAAGTCTTCACCGATCCGGTGAGCGCCATGCAAGCCTCGGTGGTCGAATCCGGCGCCTTTCAAAAGCTGGGGCAGCCGGATAAAGCCCAAGCCGCGCTGGTCGAGGCGGAGCGGCAGTTGAAGAGCCTGGGCGCCAAAGCCGGCGTGCAAGACAACCTCGCGCTCGCCAACGCCATGCTGGCGCTGGGCGATAAAGAGAAAGCCATGGGGCTGATTACCCAGGTGGTGAAAAACAATCACGACAACAACAGCGTGCTGAACCAGGTGGACAAATTTTTTAAGGAAGCGGATCTGCACGAGGAAGGCCAAACCTTGGTGCAGACTTCCAAGGACGAAGTCATCAATATCAACAACCAAGGCGTGCGCTTGGCGCAGGAAGGCAAACTCGACGAGGCGATCGAGTTGCTGCGCCAAGCCGTCTCGCAGTTGCCGAGCAACGCCCGCGTCCGGCTCAACCTGGCCGGCATGCTGCTCAAGCGCCTGCAAGAAGTGGGCAAGGACGACACCCTGCTGTACGAAGTGCGCAAAGAACTCGACCGCGCGAACGCCCTGCAGCCGGGCGATCCGAAGTGCATGGAGTATATGCAAGCGGTGGAAAAGATCGCTGCAATTTAGGCTTACACCATGGCCAACGCCGATCGCATCCTGCAAGCCCAACTGCAAAGCCGCTTCGGCGTGGCCGAGACGGGCGAGCTCGCCGAGGCGCTGATTCAATTGCAAGCCTTGGCGGCAACGCAGGCCCCGGAGGCGCTGCTCCAACAATTCCATGCATTCCTGAGCGACGTGGCGCAAACCTACGCCGCGGCCGAACCGGGCCCGGATGCCGCATCAAACCATTCGGCGGGATGCGCCGCCATCAGCCGCGTGCTGCAAGCGCATGGACGCGAGCCGCCGGACGCAGAAGGCTTTTCAGCAGAGTCGGTGGCGGAGCTGATCGAACAGTTGCTCATCGAGCGCGAAGCGGCGCAGCAAGAAGCGCTCGCGGTGCAGGAAGAACACCTCAAGAGCGAGCAGAAATACCGCCATGTGGTGGAAAGCCTGCGCGAAGTGATTTTTCAAACCGATTGGGAGGGCGTCTGGCTCTACCTCAATCCGGCGTGGACCGAAATCACCGGCTTCTCGCTCGGCAAGAGCATCGGCACCAATATTCTCAATTACGTGCACCCGGATGATCAGCAACGGCATTACGAAACCTTTTTGCCCTTAATGAAAAAAAAGGATGCGCATTGCCAGTGCGAAACGCGCTTTCTCACCATGGATGGCGGCTTCCGCTGGTTCGAGGTGTATGCGCGCCCCGCGCTGGACGAGCGCGGCAATATCATCGGCGCGATCGGCACGCTGAACGACATCACCGAGCGCCGCACCGCCGAGGAAAAGCTGCGCGAGCAGTTGCACTTCAATCAAATGCTGATCGAGACCCTGCCCAACCCCATGTTCTTCAAGGACTGCGCCGGCAGTTATCTCGGCGTGAATAAATCCTGGGAAGATTACTTCGGCGTCAAGCGCGAAGATTGCCTGGGCAAGCGCGATGCGGAATTCATGCCGGGGTGGGATGTATGCGGCGCGCTGCACGAGCGCATGGATGCCGAGCTCATGGCCGCCCCCGGCATGCAATCGTATGAGGCATCGTTCCATAGCGGCGGCGCGCAGCGCGATGCGATGTACTACAAGGCGGCCTTCCTCAATATGGACCAGTCGCTCGCCGGCATCATCGGCATCGTCACCGATATTTCCGAACGCAAGCGCTACGAACACGAGTTGGAACAG
>MEQN01000159.1:6538-9970 GCA_001770235.1 Betaproteobacteria bacterium RBG_16_58_11 | reverse complement strand
CAAGAGCGAATTCCTCGCCAATATGAGCCACGAGATCCGCACGCCGATGAACGGCATCCTCGGCATGACCGAAATCACCCTGGGCACCGAACTCACGCACTCGCAGCGCGATAACCTGAATATGGTGAAAGTTTCGGCCGAATCGCTGCTCACCATCATCAACGACATTCTCGATTTTTCCAAGATCGAGGCCGGCAAGCTCATGATCGCCGAGGAGGATTTTGATTTGCGCGAAATGCTCGATGGCATCGTGCGCTCGATGGCGGTGCGCGCGCAGGAAAAGGGGCTCACCTTGTGGTGCGATGTGGCGAGCAATATTCCGCGCTTCATCCGCGCCGACCCGGTGCGGGTAGGGCAGATCGCGGTGAATTTAATCGGCAATGCGCTGAAATTCACCGCCCAGGGTTCGGTGTCGGCCAGCGTCGAGCTGGCGCGCGTCGATGCCCAAGGCATGGTGCTGCACTTCGCGATCGCCGACACCGGCATCGGCATTTCACCGGAAAAGCTGGCGCTGATCTTTGAGGCGTTCTCTCAGGCCGATACCTCGACCACGCGCCAATACGGCGGCACCGGCTTGGGGCTGACCATTTCGGCGCGCTTGTCCGAGATGATGAGCGGCAAAATCTGGGTCGAAAGCGAACTCGGCCATGGCAGCGTGTTTCATTTCAGCATCCGCTGCGGTTTTGCGGATGAAGCCGCGGCGTTGCAGAAACAAGCGACGCATGTCGTGCATGCGCCTACCGCGGGCGAGAACAAGCGCAGCGGCCGCATCCTGCTGGCCGAGGACAATCCGATCAACCAGGCCGTGGCGAAAAATCTGCTGACCCAGCGCGGCTATGAACTGGAAATCGCCAACAACGGACGCGAGGCGGTCGAGCGCTATCATACCGAGACCTTCGATATTATTTTGATGGACATCCAGATGCCCGAAATGGGCGGCTTCGAGGCCACGGCGGCGATCCGCGACATGCAGTCTGCGCGCGGCACGCGCACCCCGATCATCGCCATGACCGCGCATGCAATGCAGGGCGACGAACAAAAATGCCTGGCGATGGGCATGGATGCCTATATCTCGAAGCCGATCCATTCCGCCAAGCTGTTTGATTTGCTGGATCGCTATCTGCTTGGCGCCGAAATGGCTGTGCAGGATGCACCCGCCCCAGCCGCGGACGATGCGCGCGGCGAGATGGATGACGACCGGATTTTTGATCAAAAAACCGCGCTGGAAAATCTGGCCAATGATTCGGATTTACTGCGCCAAGTCGCGCGCATGTTCATCGACGGCCATGTCGAGCAGTTGAGCGAATTGGAGCAAGCGGTGCTGGTCAGCGATGCCGAAGCGGTGCGCGCCACCGCGCACCGGCTCAAAGGCTCGGTCGGCGCGTTCTCCGCGCACTATGCGATGGATCGCGCCAAGGCGCTGGAAATGCTCGGCAAGAGCGGCGATCTGGATACTGCGCCAAGCGTATTCGCCGAACTGAAGCAGGGCGTGGCGCGCTTGGTTGAACGCTTGGAAAAACTCTAGGCATCAAAAAAATGTAGCGCCGGCTTCCAGCCGGCCTGCCGGCAGGGATGCCGGCGCCACAACACCGTTCGTGTCTTCTTGTTTGGGGCAGGCTGCGCGCCGGCCAAGATTTGCCTTTCCCGGCGGCGAAACTGCTTATAATCGGCGCTTTGTAAATGTCAAAGCGCGCCGGCCTTCCATGAATCTTCTCAAAGCCCTCGCCACCGTGAGCGCGATGACGCTGCTCTCGCGCATCCTCGGATTCGTGCGCGACACGGTGATCGCGCGCGCCTTCGGCGCCGGGTTGATGACCGACGCGTTTTTCGTCGCGTTCAAAATCCCAAACCTGCTGCGCCGCTTGTTCGCCGAGGGCGCGTTTTCGCAAGCCTTCGTGCCGATCCTGGGCGAGTACAAAGCCAAACGCGAATTCGCCGAGATGCGCCTGCTGGTCGATCACGTCGCGGGCATGCTGGCATTGGCCTTGTTCGTGGTCACCCTGATCGGAGTAATCGCGGCGCCGCTGGTGATCTATCTCAGCGCACCGGGCTTCTCCGCCGATGCGCAGAAATTCGACATCACGGTGAGCATGCTGCGCATCATTTTTCCGTACATTTTCTTCATCTCGCTGGTGGCGCTGGCGGGCGGCATTCTCAATACCTACAGCCGGTTTTCGGTGCCGGCGATCACCCCGGTATTGCTCAATCTGTGCATGATTGCGGGCGCCTTGTGGCTGACGCCGTATTTTCATCCGCCGGTGCTGGCGCTGGCGTGGTCGGTGCTCGCGGGCGGGGTGTTGCAGCTTGCGTTTCAAGTGCCGTTTCTGCGCCGCATCAAGCTGCTGCCGCGTCCACGATTGGATTTTCGCGATGCCGGCGTGCGGCGGATCATGAAGCTGATGGGGCCGGCGGTATTCGGCGTCTCGGTCGGCCAGATATCGCTCTTGATCAACACCATTTTCGCTTCGTTCCTGGTGACCGGCAGCGTGTCATGGCTGTATTACGCCGATCGCTTGATGGAATTTCCCGCCGGCATGCTGGGCGTGGCGCTGGGCACGATTCTGCTGCCGAGTTTGGCCAAGCACTATGCCACTGCCTCGCATGAGGAATATTCCAAGCTGCTCGATTGGGGCTTGCGCCTCACCTTGCTGCTCGCGCTACCGGCGGCGCTGGCGCTGGCGCTGCTCGCCGTGCCCTTGATCGCGACGCTGTTCCACTATGGAAAATTTTCCGCGCATGATTTATTCATGACGCGCGAGGCCTTGCTGGCCTATAGCATCGGCTTGCTCGGCTTGATCATGGTGAAAGTGCTGGCGCCGGGTTTCTACGCGCGGCAGAACATCAAAACGCCGGTCAAAATCGCCATCGCCACCTTGCTTGCGACCCAGTTGATGAATCTGGCGTTTGTTTGGAAATTGCAGCACGCCGGCCTGGCGCTGGCGATTGGTTTGGGCGCGTGCCTGAATGCGAGCCTGCTCTACTATCATTTACGCAAGGCTGGCATCTATTCGCCACAGCCAGGTTGGGGTCTGTTTTTTCTGAAGGTCTCGCTTGCGCTGGGGGTCATGGCGGGGGCGTTGTTCTGGGCCATGGGCGATGCGCAAGCTTGGCTTTCCATGCGCGCCTTGAATAAAGTGGTGCATCTGAGCGTGCTGGTCGTGGCGGGGGGCGGCGCTTATTTTCTTACGCTGTTCGTGCTCGGGGTGCGTTTCAAGGATTTCATCAAACGCGGCGCTGAATAAAATCAAAACGAGCAATCAGCTAGACCGCGCCACGCCTGAGCCGTTAAAATTCAAGGCTTATGTTTAGCCTGCTGAATCTGAATCCCGCATTGCCCAAAGGGCCGGTCGCCTGCGCCATCACCATCGGCAATTTCGATGGCGTGCATCTGGGCCATCAAGCCATGCTCGCGCGCTTGCGGGAGGTGGCGGC
>MEQN01000159.1:5635-6506 GCA_001770235.1 Betaproteobacteria bacterium RBG_16_58_11 | reverse complement strand
GAGCCGCACCCGCGCGAAGTGTTCACGCCGGACCAAGCGCCGGCGCGGCTCACCAGCCTGCGCGAGAAACTCGAATTGTTTCGCAGCCAGGGCGTCGATCGCGTGGTGCTGGCGCGATTTAGCAAGCGCTTTGCCGCGCTGACCGCACCAGAATTCATCGAACGTATTTTGATCGCAGGCATTCAAGCGCGCTGGATATTGATCGGCGACGATTTTCGTTTCGGCGCGAAACGCGCCGGCGATTTTGCCCTGCTCAGCCAAGCGGGCGTGGCGCAGGGCTTCGACGTGGAAAGCTTGCCCAGCGTGGTGGTCGAGGGCGTGCGCGTGTCCTCCACCGCGGTGCGTGATGCGTTGGCGCAAGGCGATATGGAACTTGCCGCGCAATTTCTCGGCCGTCCCTACAGCATCAGCGGGCGCGTGGTGCATGGCGACAAGCTCGGACACGAGCTGGGTTTTCCCACAGCAAACATCCAGATGAAGCACAACAAGCCGCCGTTGGCCGGCATCTTTGCGGTAGAATTGTGCGGCTTTGATGGCGTCCGCTTGCCGGGTGTCGCGAGCCTGGGCGTGCGGCCGACGGTGAAGCAAAACGGCGCGCCCACGCTGGAAGTGCATGTCTTCGATTTTCACGATCGCATCTACGGCGCCCACGTCCGGGTGGATTTCCTGCACAAATTACGGGACGAAGCGAAGTATCCCGACCTGCCAACGCTGATCGCGCAGATTGCGCGCGACGTGGCGGAGGCGAAACAATATTTTTTAACCGCGCAGCGTCCTTTGTACCCCGGAGGGTAGGCTGCGCGCCGGTGAGATGTTTTTTTATATGGCTGATTACAAGCACACACTGAATCTTTTCGATACGCCGTTTCCG
>MEQN01000159.1:5278-5413 GCA_001770235.1 Betaproteobacteria bacterium RBG_16_58_11 | reverse complement strand
CGATCGAGCACCAAGTCGAGAAAACGCACGGCAAGCAAATCGAGCCGGCGCAATTCCGCGCTTTGTGCCGCGAGTACGCGCAGTCGCAGATCGAACGTCAAAAACAGGATTTCATTCGCCTCGGTGTATTGGGTG
>MEQN01000159.1:3513-5187 GCA_001770235.1 Betaproteobacteria bacterium RBG_16_58_11 | reverse complement strand
TCAGGGCGCGAAGCCGGTGCATTGGTGCATCGATTGCGGCTCGGCGCTGGCCGAAGCGGAAGTGGAATATGAAGACAAAGCCTCGCCCGCGATCGACGTGATGTTCGCAGTGCAAGAGGGCGCGAAGCTGGGCCTGGACCAACCCGCCTTTGCCGTGATCTGGACCACCACCCCCTGGACCCTGCCCGCCAATCAAGCGGTGTGCGTGCATCCGGAATTTTATTACGACTTGGTGCAAACGCCAAAAGGCGTGCTGATTCTCGCGCGCGATCTGGTCGAAGCGTGCATGCGGCGCTACGGCTTTGAGGCTTGGGATGTACTGAAGAGCATCAAGGGCGCTGAATTGGAAGGCATCGCCTTGCAGCATCCGTTTTATGAGCGCGTCGTCCCCATCATCTGCGGCGACCATGTCACGCTCGATACCGGCACCGGACTCGTGCATACCGCGCCCGGCCATGGTCTGGAAGACTATGTGGTGGGCGCGCGCTATAAATTGGCGGTGGAAAACCCGGTCGGCGACGACGGCAAGTTTTACGCGAACACGCCCTTGGTCGGCGGGCAACTCGTGTGGGGCGCGAACAAGACCGTGGTCGCCACGCTGGCCGAGCAGGGCCGCTTGTTGAAAGAAGAAAAACTCAAGCACAGCTATCCGCATTGCTGGCGGCACAAAACCCCGATTATTTTTCGCGCCACCAGCCAGTGGTTTATTGGCATGGATTCCGGAGGACAGGGGGCAGAGGACAGAGGACAGACGCTGCGTGAGCAGGCGATGGCAGCGGTGGAACACACACAATTTTTCCCGGCCTGGGGCCGCGCACGCTTGGAATCGATGATTAAAAATCGCCCGGACTGGTGCGTCTCGCGTCAGCGCTTCTGGGGGGTGCCGATGGCGCTGTTCGTGCACAAGGAAACCGGCGAGTTGCATCCGCGCACGCCGGCCTTGATCGAGCAAGTGGCCCAAGCTGTGGAGCAAGCGGGCATCGAAGCATGGTTCAGCTTGGACGCCGCCGAGTTGCTGGGCGCGGAGGCCGGCCAATATAAAAAACTCTCGCACACTTTGGATGTGTGGTTCGATTCCGGCGTGACGCACGCCTCGGTATTGAAGAGGCGCGCGGAATTGCGCTACCCCGCCGATCTTTATCTCGAAGGCTCAGATCAGCATCGTGGCTGGTTCCAATCCAGCTTGCTCACCGGTTGCGCCACCGATGGCCGCGCGCCGTATGAGGCGCTGCTCACGCATGGTTTCGTGGTCGATGGCCAGGGCCATAAGATGAGCAAGTCCAAGGGCAATGTGGTCGCGCCGCAAAAAGTGATCGACACCCTGGGGGCGGATATTCTGCGGTTATGGGTCGCGGCGACCGATTACTCGGGCGAGCTGTCGATCTCGGATGAAATCCTGAAACGCGTGGTGGAAAGCTATCGCCGGATTCGCAACACGCTGCGCTTCCTGCTCTCGAATCTTGCCGATTACGACCCGCAACAACATGCCCTGCCGATTGACGAGTGGCTGGAAATCGATCGCTACGCCTGGGTCATGACGGCCGATTTGCAGCACGCGCTGGAAGGCCATTACAACGCTTATGAGTTTCATCAGATCGTGCAAAAGCTCACCACCTTCTGCTCCGAAGAGATGGGCGGCTTCTATCTGGATATTCTCAAAGACCGGCTGTATAC
>MEQN01000159.1:2515-3477 GCA_001770235.1 Betaproteobacteria bacterium RBG_16_58_11 | reverse complement strand
GAATGCGCTGTATCACATCACGCATGCGCTGACGCGTTTGCTGGCGCCGATTCTGTCTTTCACCGGCGAGGAAGTGTGGGCGAGCTTGACCAAAAATGAAGACGACACCGTGTTCGTGCAGCGCTGGCATCACTTCGATTTGCCCAAGCATGCGGCCGAGCTGCGCGCGCATTGGGGGGCGATTCGCGAAGTGCGCGCCGAGGTGCAAAAGCAACTGGAAGCGGTGCGCGTCGCGGGCGAAATCGGTTCCTCGCTGCAAGCGGAAGTGGCGATACACGCCAGCGGCGCCAAGCATGCGGTGCTGGCCTCGCTGCAAGACGACCTGCGCTTCGTGCTGATCACCTCGCAAGCACGCGTGGTGGAAGTGGCCGACCCCGCCGCCGAAAAAACCGTGGTCACGGCAAGTAGCCAGCCGAAATGCGAGCGCTGCTGGCATTACCGCGCCGAGGTGAACGCCGATCCAAAGCATCCCGGTTTATGCGGGCGCTGCGTGTCGAATTTGCATGGCCCCGGCGAGATGCGCACGCATGCATAACATGAAACTCGCGTTGCTGTATGTAGCGCCGGCTTCCAGCCGGCATGCAAGCAGGATGCTTGCGCTACACCAGCCTCCCTTGCCGGAGAAAATGCCAGAAAACTGCGAATGGGTCAGGGCGAGGCTTTTGTCCCATGCGTAGTATGAAACCTGCGTTGCTGTATGTAGCGCCGGCTTCCAGCCGGCATGCAAGCAGGATGCTTGCGCTACAAAAGCCTCGCCATGACCATTAACATCAAACATTGGTTAGGCCTGAGCATGTTTGTAATCGTGCTCGACCAGCTCACCAAGCTATGGATCCTCGCTAACTTTCAATTCGGCGACAGCCTGCCGCTGACGAGTTTTTTCAATCTGGTGCATGCGCGCAACAGCGGCGCGGCGTTCAGTTTCTTGGCGGGGGAGGGCGGTTGGCAGCGCTTCTTCTTTA
>MEQN01000159.1:646-2460 GCA_001770235.1 Betaproteobacteria bacterium RBG_16_58_11 | reverse complement strand
AGGAACGCGGATTCTGTTTCGCGCTGAGCTTGATTCTCGGTGGTGCGCTGGGCAATTTGATCGACCGCGTGCGCTTCGGCTATGTGATCGATTTCCTGGATTTTTATTATGCGGGCTATCACTTCCCCGCTTTCAATGCCGCCGATTCCGCGATCACCGTGGGCGCGGCCTTGTTGATCTGGGATAGCCTAAAAAATGCAAAGGCCAAGGCGTGAAGGGCGAGGTGCGCGTCGCGCCGGGAAACACGATCCTGATGCACTATAAGCTCGGTACACAGAACGGCGCGGAGCTTGAAAATACTTTTGATGCCGGCCCGATTGAAATTACCCTGGGCCGGAACGAATTGGCGCTGAATCTGGAGCGCTGCTTAATCGGTCTGCGCTTGCATGAGCGTCATGTTTTCATGCTCGATCCGGCGCAGGCGTTTGGGCACCGGGACGAGCGCTTGATTCAACGCATTCCGCTCTCCGAGTTCCCCCCCGAAATCACGCCGCAACCGCAGGCAATGATCGAATTTCAACTGCCCAACGGCGCCACGTTGCAGGGCGTGATTCAGGCAATCGAGCCCAGCGAAGTGGTGGTGGATTTCAACCACCCGCTCGCCGATTGTCCGGTGCTATTTGAAGTGGAGATACTGGAAATTAATTAGGCGGCGATTCACCCGCCGGGCTTACATTGATGGCGTGAGCGCCTTTTTCCCCGTTCTGGATTTCGAACGCGACGCGCTGGCCGCCTTTCAGCGTGCGGTACCCCTCAATTTGAATCGACGAGTAGTGCACGAATAGGTCTTCACCCTCTTCCGGCGCGATGAACCCATAACCCTTAGTGTTGTTGAACCACTTGACGACGCCATTTGCCATGATGATCCCTCCTTTCTCTGGTGATACAGCCTTATATAAAACCTTGTTATTATGAGCAATTAGCGATATTGATAAACTATTTGGGTGAATTATGCAAGTGTTCTTAGCCAATCCGCGCGGCTTCTGCGCCGGGGTCGATCGCGCGATCGAAATCGTGGAGCGGGCGCTCACGCTATACGGCGCGCCGATTTATGTGCGGCACGAAGTCGTGCACAACAAATTCGTGGTGGATGATCTGCGCCGAAAAGGCGCGGTTTTTGTCGAGGAATTATCCGACGTGCCGGCGGGCGGCACCGTCATTTTCAGTGCTCACGGCGTATCGCAATCCGTGCGCCAAGAGGCCGACGCGCGCGGCCTGAAAGTATTCGACGCCACCTGCCCCCTGGTAACCAAAGTCCACGTCGAAGTCGCCAAAATGCGCGCCGCCGGCAAGGAAATCATCATGATCGGCCACAAAGGCCACCCCGAAGTCGAAGGCACCATGGGCCAAGCGGCGGGCGGCATGTATTTGGTGGAAACGCCGGCGGATGTGGCGAAACTGCAAGTGCAGGATGAAAGCAATCTCGCCTTCGTCACCCAAACCACGCTCTCGGTGGATGACGCGGCCAAGATCATCGACGCCTTGAAACAACGCTTCCCCACCATCCAAGGCCCGAAAAAAGACGACATCTGCTACGCCACGCAAAACCGGCAAGACGCGGTGAAAGCACTGGCGCAGCAATGCGATGTGGTGATCGTGGTCGGCTCGCCCAATAGCTCGAATTCCAATCGCCTGCGTGAAGTGGCGCAGAATTTGGGTGTACCTGCTTACATGGTCGATACTGCGGCGGATTTACAAGCGGATTGGGAGCTTCAAGGCGTCGTCGAAGGTGTGGAGTTTCCCATGCCTAAGGGCTTGGTGTCAGTGCGCAGCTGAGAAACCTCTGCCGGCATGTACATATTCAGAGATTCCCA
>MEQN01000159.1:0-502 GCA_001770235.1 Betaproteobacteria bacterium RBG_16_58_11 | reverse complement strand
ATAAAGATAGGATGCCCGGCTCTGGAATGCTGCCACCACCCACCGCCATGGCAGGCGCGGAAGCTAAAAGTGCCATGAGCGGGAAAATGCTTGCTGCTCGTTTTGCAATACGGGAGGTGTTCATAAATGCTCCTTATGTCTATGTTGTCATGTGGGAAGCTCGCAAAATAAGCGTGGCTTAATTATTTATAAGCAAATAATGTTCCATATTTGCCAATCTATTGATTTTAAATGTTTTTAATTTCAGGCCAGATAAGTTCTGCTTGGTGTCCGTAAAAAATACCGACAATTTTTCTTGCCGTGATGCAGGTTCATGCTTTTGCAAAGCAGAAACCTGCTGATTTCATTACTGATTAATTATTTCACGCCAAAAAGTACGGCGAGTTGAGGTAGGCGAAGACGGCAAGGGAATTTTCGTTGTAACCGTTTTATAAGTCAATTTCCTGACTAATGCATCCACATCTCCGCTTTCGAGTTTAACCAATACCGCCCGGATCGGAGC
>MEQN01000158.1 GCA_001770235.1 Betaproteobacteria bacterium RBG_16_58_11 | reverse complement strand
AGGCCTTGGGCGAGCATTTGGCGGCGCAGTTCGGCTTGACCCACGAATATAAAGAAATTCCCAATCCTGTCTGATACTTAGCAGCACTAATTCAGTCCAGGGCTTTATATTGCCTGGTGTTTTTAGGTAAAATAGATTTTTTTGTGTTCTTCAATGTCCTTTTCATCAATCAAAAAATAGGGATGGGGTTATGAGCAAGAATGAAGTCAACCGCACCCGGCGCAACCTGATTCTCGCGACCTCGGCCTTCGGCGGAGCGGGGATGGCGGCGGCAGCGTGGCCATTTTTGGCCAGCATGTCGCCGAGCGACAAGGCCCGTGGCCTGGGCGCGCCGGTCGAAGTAGATATCAGCGCGCTGGAACCTGGCGCCAAGGTGGTCGTGAAATGGCGCGGTCAGCCGGTTTGGGTGGTTTACCGCACCAAGGAAATGATGGACGGCCTGGCGAAGGTAAAAGACAAGCTGATCGACCCCGATTCCAAATCCTCCAAGCAACCGGCATACGCCAAGAATGCGCTGCGCGCGAACGAAAAGCGCCCGGAAATTCTGGTGCTGGTGGGTCTGTGCACCCATTTGGGCTGCTCCCCCAGCGACAAGCTGAAAGCGGTGTCGGACAGCGAAACCGGCGCGGATTGGCAAGGCGGCTTCTACTGCCCCTGCCACGGTTCACTCTTCGATCTCGCCGGGCGCGTCTACAAAGGTTCACCCGCACCGATCAACCTGCCGGTGCCTCCCTACGCCTTCTTGTCCGATAAACGGATTTTGATCGGCGATGAAAGCAAGGGAGCCTAAGCCATGGAAATGCTAAAACAACTATTAGGCTGGGTCGATGACCGCTTCCCGCTCACCGCGACCTGGAAGCAGCATCTATCCGAATACTACGCGCCGAAGAATTTCAACTTCTGGTACTTCTTCGGATCCCTCGCGCTTCTGGTGCTGGTGCTGCAACTCGTCACCGGTATTTTCCTGACCATTCACTACAAACCGGATGCCTCGCTCAACGCCGCCGGCGTGCCCGTCGCTTTTGCTTCGGTCGAGTACATCATGCGCGACGTGGATTGGGGCTGGCTGATCCGCTACCTGCACGCCACCGGCGCCTCGATGTTCTTCGTCGTGGTGTATCTGCACATGTTCCGCGGCATGATTTACGGCTCGTATCAAAAGCCGCGCGAGCTGATCTGGATCTTCGGCTGCTTCATCTATGTCGCGCTGATGGCGGAAGCCTTCATGGGCTACCTGCTGCCGTGGGGCCAGATGTCGTTCTGGGGCGCGCAGGTGATCGTGAACCTGTTCTCGGCGATTCCGTTCGTGGGCGAGGAAATCGGCATTTGGATTCGCGGCGACTATGTGATCTCCGACGCGACGCTGAACCGCTTCTTCGCCTTCCATGTGGCCGCGGTGCCGCTGGTGCTGCTGGGCTTGGTGGTGATGCACCTGGTCGCGCTGCACGAAGTCGGCTCCAACAACCCGGACGGCATCGAAATCAAAAAGAAAAAAGACCCTGAGACGCACATCCCGCTCGACGGCATTCCCTTCCATCCGTATTACACGGTGAAGGATATCCTGGGCGTGGCGGTATTCCTGATCGTGTTCTCGGTGATCATGTTCTTCACGCCGGAGATGGGCGGCTACTTCCTCGAAGCCAACAACTTCGTGCCGGCCGACCCGTTCAAGACGCCGACGCACATCGCGCCACTGTGGTACTTCACCGCGTTCTACTCGATCCTGCGCGCGGTGCCGCCGATGTTCGATTCGCAGTTCCCGGGTGTGATCGCGATGGGCATGGCGATTGTCGTGTTGTTCCTGCTGCCCTGGCTGGATAAATCACCGGTGAAATCCATCCGCTATCGCGGCCCGATGTACAAATGGGCGCTGACGCTGTTCATCGTGAGCTTCTTTATCCTGAGCTACCTCGGCACCTTGTCCACCACCTCGGGCCGGACCCTGGTGGCGCAAATTTGCAGCGTGATCTATTTCGCGTTCTTTATTCTCATGCCGTGGTACACGCGCATGGATAAGACCAAACCGGAGCCGGAGAGGGTGACAGCATGATCAAAAAAATAATATTCGCCGTACTGCTGTGCTTGCCGGCGGCGGCCTTTGCCAGCAGTGAAGGCCCCAAGCTGGATGAATTCAAGCCCAATGTCGAAGACAAGCTCTCGCTGCAACGCGGCGCGCGCGTGTTCGTGAACTATTGCATGAATTGCCATAGCGCGAGCTACATGCGCTACTCGCGCCTGCAAGACCTGGGCCTGACCGAGAAACAGATCGTGGACAACCTGATGGTCACCGGTGAAAAGCCGGTGGAAACCATGACCGCCGCCCTGCGCCGCGAGGATGCGGAAGCCTGGTTCGGCGTGGCCCCGCCCGATCTGACCGTGATCGCGCGCGCCAAGGAGCAAGGGCCGAGCTGGCTCTACACCTATCTGCGCACCTTCTATCGCGACCCGTCGCGCCCGACCGGCTGGAACAATCTGGTTTTCAGCAACGTCGGCATGCCGCATGCGCTGTGGGAGTTGCAGGGCGAGCGCGTGGCGCATTACCGCACCGAGAAGGACCATGACGGCAAGGAGGCGCATGTATTCGACAAGTTCGAAACCACCCGTCCCGGCAAGATGACCGCCGCCGAATACGACGCGACGGTAAAAGACCTGGTGAACTACTTGGTGTACATGGGCGAACCCGCGCAAACCAAGCGCAAAATCACCGGTATTTTCGTGATCTTTTTCCTCCTGGGCCTGACGGTGCTGGCGTATTACCTGAAAAAAGAATTCTGGAAAGACATCCACTAAATAGTAGGGGTCGGGCATGCCCGACCCGCTGCTGCTTCCGGGCGAGGCGTGCCTCGCCCCTACACGGATAGTCAGCAGTTGATTTAACAAAAGCCACGCTCCCGCGTGGCTAATTTTTCTGATTTAAACGAAACGAGAAAACGCCATGATGACTTTGTATTCCGGTACGGTATGCCCTTTTAGCCAACGCTGCCGCATAGTGCTGTTCGAAAAAGGCATGGACTTCCAAGTCATCGACGTGGATGTGGAAAAAATGCCGGAAGACATCGCGGTGATGAACCCCTACAACCGCGTGCCGGTGCTGGTGGAGCGCGATTTGATTCTGCATGAAGCCAACATCATCAACGAATACATCGACGAGCGTTTCCCGCATCCGCAGTTGATGCCCGCCGACCCGGTGATGCGCGGCCGCGCGCGCTTGTTCCTGCACCGCTTCGAGAAAGAATTGTTCTGCCATATCGAGACCCTGGAAACAGCGGGCAAGCGCGAGGCGGACAAGGCGCGCCTCGTGATACGCGATCACCTCACCTTGATCGCGCCGGTATTCCAGAAGCAGAAATACATGCTCGGCGACGAGTATTCCATGCTCGACGTGGCGATCGCGCCGCTGCTGTGGCGTCTCGACCACTACGGCATCCAGTTGCCGAAACAAGCGGCGCCGGTGCTGAAATACGCCGAACGCTTATTTTCGCGCCCCGCCTTCATCGATGCGATGACGGCTTCTGAAAAAGCGATGCGCCGATAGTCCAATGTACGACTCGTCCACCAAACCTTATCTGATCCGCGCCATCTACGAGTGGTGCGTGGATCAGAGCTTTACCCCCTATGTTGCGGTGCAGGTGGACGACCAGACCAAAGTGCCGCTGGAGTTCATTAAAGACGGCCAGATCGTGCTCAACGTCAGCTACACCGCGACCCGGCATCTCAAGATCGGCAATGAGTTCATCAACTTCTCCGCGCGTTTCAACGGTTCGTCGCGCGAATTGGAAATCCCCATCCCGGCCGTGATTGGCATCTTTGCCAAGGAAAATGGTCAAGGCATGTTCTTCCAAGCGACGGAGGAGATCACCGCCAGTGCCGAAGTGCATCCCGCCGAGATGCCCTCCGCCTCCCCCGAAACGCCTCCTCCCGCTAAACCGCCGCGCGGCGGCCATCTTAAAATCGTTAAATAATTATTTTCTTACAGATCATTAAATAATCTTTTGTTTTTAAGCGCTTATTGTATTAAGGCGGATATAAGTTTGATGCCGGATTAATAAAAAATTTGTTTTATCCCTCCATAAATTCTGCTGTTATCTTTACCGCTTGACTTGCGGTGGCCAGGCAGGTAAAAAACTACCCACGTTCCCGAAGCGCAGTTCCAAAACCTGCGCGAGGCGAGCCGCATGCGGCCAAGGCGTCAAGCTTGGCAATAAGGACGCTGTAAATAAACCTATAACTTTGGAGGGCAAGTCCATGAAGCATCGCAATTTCGTCACCACCCTGTTCGCCTCTTTGTTTTTCCTTGCAGCCGGTTCAGCGCTAGCGGCGGATACGCCAGCCGAAGCACCGAAAGGCACCACCCTGGTAGACGCCAAAAAAGTTCAAGAATTGCAAGCAGGCGGCGCCACCATCGTCGATACCCGCAAAGCTTCCGAATTCGGCGAAGGCAGCATCAAGGGCGCGATTTCCGTGCCTTACGATCCGGAAAAAAGCGCCAAAGAGCCAACCTTCGATTCGAAGATGGACAAATTTAATCTGTCCAAACTGCCGAATAAAGACGCCAATATCGTAGTGTTTTGCAATGCCGGCAGTTGCTGGAAATCCTACAAGTCTGCGGCCGTGCTAGCTGCCAACGGCTACAAAAATGTGTTCTGGTATCGCGAAGGCGTGCCAGACTGGAAAGCCCGCAAGCTCCCCATGGAGTAAGCCAGGTATCAAAATCAGGCTGCCGTTTAAAAGCGGCCTGATTTTTTTCGGGTATTCGCCGTGTCACGGCGAGTTCAGCAGTACTTAAAAAATTAGGATCGTGGAGGAGAGAACTATGATCTACACCAAAAAATCGCCCGCCTTGGTAATTATCGGCATCGTCATGATGTTGTGGGGCTGGCTCAATGCGAGCGGTACGATCGACGGTCTGCAGTCCACCCTGCAGAAGAGCGCCTTTTCGGACCATACAAAAGTCAACGAGAAGTTCCAAGCCGAATTGCGTGTCGCTACCGAAATAGCGCAGTCCGAGGGCAAACCAGCGCCTGAAATGAAAAAGCCGGAATCGAAGTTTGATCATGCGAAAGCACTTCAAACCAAGTTCGGCTACCTTTTCGGCGGCGCTTTTGTCCTGATTGGCCTGTTTATCCTGTCCTGGAAACCGAGCGCAGGCAACTTGGATTACTATATTTCCACGGTGCCGGGCATGGCGTTGATTCTGCTGATTGCCTTCGTGGTGCGCTGGGGTCTCGACCCGATGTTCGGCAACTGGGGCAAGGCGGTTAAGGCCGCAGGCATTCTGTCCTGGGATTTCGCCAAAATATTCAACCTGAACTATGTGGTGATGGGCATTCTCGCCGGCATCGTCATTGTCAACGTGTTCAAGATTCCCGGCTGGGCCGCCAACGGCGTGCGCACCGCGCGGCTGTTCTTGAAGACAGGCGTGATTCTGCTCGGCACCCTGTATAGCGCGGCGGAGTTGGCGCAATTGGGCCTCTTGTCCGTGGTGATGATCGGCGTGTTCGTGCTGGGCTCGGTCTGGCTGACACTGCTCATGGGGCGGCGCATGAAATGCCCCAACAGCATGACTGGCGTGTTGTCCGCCGGCCTCGGTGTGTGCGGGGTTTCGGCAACCGTCGCCGCTTCGCCCGTGGTTCAGGCCAAATCCGGGGAAATCGCCTACACCATCGGTACCATCCTGTTGTGGGGCGTAGGCTGTATGTTCATCTTCCCCACCGTGGGCCATATTCTCGGCATGGGGCCGGTGCAGTTTGGCGCGTGGGCGGGTACGGGCATTCTCAATTCCGCCCAAGTGGCAGGCGCGGCACTGGCCTTCGACCCGCACGGCATTGAAACCCTGAAAGTCGCGGAAATCTTCAACATCACCCGCGTACTGTTCCTGCCCATCATCGTGCTTTGGCTCGCTGCTTGGTTTGTGAAGCACGAGGAAAGCGCGGTGAAGGTCAATTTGGGTGAGGTGTTGGTAGCCAAGTTCCCGCTGTTCGTGCTGGGCTTCATCGCCATGTTCGCTTTGTCCTCCACCGGCGCGTTCGCACCGGCCGGCCACTATGCAGGTAAATACTTCAGCAGCGCCGAAGTGAAGGAAAGCAACCTGCTCAAGCCGAAAGAAATACGTGCTTTAGAGGCGGAATTGCCCAAGATGGAAACTCCGGCGGAAACCACGGCGCTACAAGGCCTAATCGCTAATCGCAAGATCATGACGCGCGAAGATAGCCAAGCACTCAAGTCAGCGGCCAAAATAAAGGGGCTGGATGAGCTAGCGAAGGGCGCGATTGCGAATGCACAAAAGGCGGCCAAGCATGATTCGAAGGTCATCAAGAACTTCCGCGATTGGCTGGCTTGGTTGTTCTCGTTTGGTTTGATTGGTTTGGGCATGCAGATTACCGTGGCCTCGATCAAGCAAGCGGGTGGCAAGCCCTTGATCATTGGCTCTGTCGTCGGCACCCTCAAAGCGGTGGGTTCGCTCGTCGTGGTGCTCATGTTTGTTAAAGAATTCGTTTAAGGAGAAAAATCATGGCAATAAACGACTTGAATGCAGAAATGAGCGCGGGCGGAGAGCCGAAAGGCGGGCCTAAGTTTGATCGTGGTCACCCCCTCTCGATTTTCGTGAGGGACCGCAATGAAGACTTAAGCGCTTTGTTGTTGGCTTTTCTGATCGCCATGAGCGGCATTATTTTCTTCGGCTGATCGGCGCAATAACCGGCGGGGGCCTCATTTCGGGGCCCCCGTTTGTTTTGTGTGCGAGATATTGCAAGAAAACCAATCAACCACGGGGGACACGGGGGACACGGGGAAAACCAAAAACTATTGCGCTTTAATTCTTTCACCTGTTGGGTGAATTGGTTCAATCACATAACTTATTGGGTTTCCCCGTGTCCCCCGTGGTTCAAATGTCGTTTCGGACAAACCTACATTATTGAGATCATGCTAACCGCAAAAACTATACTGCTCGCCTACCATGGCACGGAAGGCGCAAAGCGCGCCGAGGCGCTCGCTTATGAAATCATCTCCCGCGAAGGCGGCCGCATCGTGCATCTGCTCATAGTGCCAGAAGACGTTTGGGTGGGCATGCAGGGGGATGATTGGCTCAACAACGCTTCCACCCGCGATACTTACGGCAGCTATGTAGAAGGCGTGCTGGAGAAAGATGCCGCCGAGCAGGTCGCTGTTGTCGAGGCGCACTGCAAGCAACATGGCCTCGCCTATACGCCTATCCTGCGCCTGGGTGATCCCGCCGATTGCGTGATCGCAGCCGCGCGTGAAGAGAAAGTCGATTTGGTGGTGATCGGGCCGCCACGCTCCAAAAAAGAATCCGGCCTGCGCTCGCGCATGGAGCTGGATACGCTCGGACGCGGCCTGCCGGTACCCTACGTGGTGGCCTGTGGTGAGTAGCCAAGACGCGGCTTGGGTGAATGTAGAAACCCCGCTCACCCCGGCGCAACTGTTCGAGTTCATCACCGATGCCGAGCGCTTATTTCGGCTCAATCCCTATCTTGAGATTCATGCCTGGCAATCCGCGCAGCGCAACGTGGCAGAAGGCGGGCGCATCCACCTCAAGTACCTGAACGAAATGAACGGCGTCGCGCGCGAGCTGGACGTCACGGTGAGCGAATTCAAACCAGGCGTGGGCTATACGCTGAATTACAGCGAAGGCTTGAAGCGCGCCACCGAGATCAAAGTCGAAGCCCGTGGCCAAGGCGCTGAGCTGTTGATCAAGGATTGGTATCACGCGGTCGAGGAAAAACCGGATGAAACGCCGCAGGAAAAAGAAGCGCGCTTAGCCGAAGTGGATCGCAGCTTGACCCCTTGGGGCGTGGCGATCCGCCAGCACCTGATCAGCATGGCGCGCTGGAATTGGCTGCCCTTCTATCGCCCCTTGCGCGAGCGTTTCTGGTACACCATGGCGCCGCGCAACCGGCGCATTTCGCGCTTGATTATCTGGATCACCGCGCTGGAGTTTTTTGCGTTTCTGTTCGTGTTTTTGATTTATTGGATTGAGTATCGACGTTAAATAAAACTCGCGCAGCGAGCCCAAGTCCCTCTTCCCTCGCAAGGAGGACGCCGGTGGGTGCCCCGCTGCTTCGCAGCGACCCTTCCGCAGTCCCGCTTGCGGGAGAGAGCTAGGAGAGAGGGGGCTTGCCGGGTTTT
>MEQN01000157.1:5666-5770 GCA_001770235.1 Betaproteobacteria bacterium RBG_16_58_11 | reverse complement strand
TTGCCGAAGACCGCAAGAAATTCGTTGGCGCGGGTTTGAAACCGACCATGGCCGCGTTGCACGACGGCAATATCAAGGAAGCCAACAGGCTTGTGGTTGAAGTG
>MEQN01000157.1:4912-5554 GCA_001770235.1 Betaproteobacteria bacterium RBG_16_58_11 | reverse complement strand
GCAACATCACCATAACCGCAATCGTCATCGGTATAGCCTTGTCCGTCTGGATCGGCTTCATTCTCATCCGCGCCATCGTGCGCCCCATCAACCAAGCGGTGGCCGTCGCCAATGCGGTTGCCGCCGGCGATTTGACCAGCAAAATCCAGGTGACCGCCAAGGATGAAACCGGCCTGTTGATGCAGGCGCTGAAGGACATGAATGAAAACCTGGTGCGGCTGGTGGGGGATGTGCGCGTCAGCGCCGACACCATCACCACCGCCGCCAAGGAAATCGCGGCCGGCAATGCCGATTTGTCGCAGCGCACCGAGGAGCAGGCATCGAGCCTGGAGGAAACCGCCTCCAGCATGGAAGAGCTGACCTCGACCGTGAAACAGAACGCGGAGAACGCCAAGCAAGCCAATCAGCTCGCCAAGGGCGCATCCGAAGTCGCGATCAAGGGCGGCGATGTGGTGGGCCAGGTGGTGGGCACCATGACCGCCATCCAGGACAGCTCGCGCAAGATCGTGGACATTATTTCGGTCATCGACGGCATCGCGTTCCAAACCAATATTTTGGCCTTGAATGCGGCGGTGGAAGCGGCGCGCGCCGGCGAGCAAGGACGCGGTTTCGCGGTGGTGGCGGGCGAGGTGCGCAACTTGG
>MEQN01000157.1:4484-4882 GCA_001770235.1 Betaproteobacteria bacterium RBG_16_58_11 | reverse complement strand
TCAAAACCCTCATCGGTGACTCGGTGGAAAAAGTGGACGGCGGCACCAAGCTGGTGGAAGAAGCGGGCCGCACCATGGACGAGATCGTGAGCTCGGTCAAGCGCGTGACCGACATCATGAGCGAAATCACCGCCGCCTCGCTGGAGCAAAGCGCCGGGATCGAGCAAGTGAATCAAGCGGTCACGCAAATGGACGAAGTGACCCAGCAAAATGCCGCGCTGGTGGAAGAAGCCGCAGCGGCCGCCGAGTCGATGGAAGAGCAAGCGCAGGCGCTGACCGCGACGGTCGCGATCTTCAAGTTGGATGGCGGCCAGCAGCGCGCCCCGGTCAAAACCGAGCGCGCCATCGTAACGCCACGTGCATCCGGTGCGCCGGTCAAGAACGAACGGCGCGGCCTG
>MEQN01000157.1:3322-4472 GCA_001770235.1 Betaproteobacteria bacterium RBG_16_58_11 | reverse complement strand
CCAAAATCCTCGGCGCTGGAGGATGATTGGAACGAGTTTTAAAACTGCCAAGAGCGGCAATCCCGTAGCGCCGGCTTCCAGCCGGCATGCAAGCAAGGATGCTTGCGCTCTATCAGGCGCAATCTGCTTGAGACCCTGCGCGCACTTTTAGTGAGTATCGGCAAACATGACGCAACTCGATAAAACGCTGGCTGTCCTGATCGCGGAGGACGAGGATATTTCCCGTCATGTACTGCGCGCTTTCCTGGTCAGCCTGGGCTTCGAAAATATTCTGGAAGCCGCGAATGGCGCCCAGGCCTTGGCCCTGGGCCGCGAACACGCCCCGCGTTTTGCGCTGCTCGACATCTACATGCCGGAAGTGGATGGGTGGGAAGTGGCTAATACATTCAAACGGGAATTGCCGGGCACGATCCTGATCATGATCACCGGCTCCCGGGACATGGCCGACCTGGACGAATCCGTCGCGGTGGACGGCTATTTTTTCAAGCCGTTTCAGAAAGATATTCTGCTCGAAAAAATGACGCAACTGGACCAATCGCATCCTGCTTGAAGATGGATGCCATTCCACTGGCCCTTGTAGCGCCGGCTTCCAGCCGGCATGCCGGCAAGGATGCCGGCGCTACTTGGTAGTGCATCCGAAAGGCTATTTCCGAAACGCATTAGGTCAACCGCGTTTAAAATAAGCGCATGGACTTTCTTCCTTTCGAGTACATGGCCTGGGCCAAAGCCCATCAAGGCCGCTATGCGTTTGACCTTTCGGTCAGCGGCATGGCGCCGCCGGATGCGGACTTGTTTGCGCTCGACCCCCATTGCTTGACCCTGCAAGGCGTGAGCGCCGAGTTGCGCCAGCAACTCAAGTGTGCCATTGCGCGCGAATACGGCGTGGCCGCCTCACAAGTGCTGCTCGCCGCCGGCACGTCGGAAGCGAATTATCTGGTGTATGGCGCGCTGTTATCGAATGGCGATGGGGTGTTGGTGGAAACCCCGGCCTATCAAGCCTTGACGCGGCTGCCGGGCGTGTTCGGGGCGCACGCGTTGCCCTTCGCGCGCCGGCCCGATCAGCGCTATGCCTTGCCGGTCGAGGCGGTGCAACAAGCTTGGCGCCCCGGCGTGAAGCTGGTGGCGCTCACCAGCCCGCATAACCCGAGCG
>MEQN01000157.1:2115-3308 GCA_001770235.1 Betaproteobacteria bacterium RBG_16_58_11 | reverse complement strand
GAGCCGTGAAGCCTTGCTGGCCCTGGGTGATTGGCTGGACGCGATCGATGCCTATGCCGTGGTGGACGAGGTGTATCGCGATTTCGACCCGAATCCGCCGCCCGTGGCGCAGGCGCTGCATCCGCGCCTGATCACCACCGCCTCGCTCACCAAGGTGTATGGCCTGGGCAGTCTGCGCGCCGGTTGGGCGCTCATGCCCGAGGCGCTGGTGACGAAAGCGGAACAACGCTATGACTTCATGGCGGTGAATCCGGCCACGACCCTATTGAATCTGGCCTTGTCCGCTTTTCCCAAGCTGGCGCCGCTGCGCGCACGCGCCATCCAGCGCGCGCAACAAAATCGCGACCTCGTAGCAAGCTGGCTGAGCGATTCGACATGCTTCTCGGTGCAACTGCCCGCGCACGGCATTATTGCGCTGCTGCAACTGCCCCCCGGCGCGGATGACCTGGCGCTGACGCGGTATTTAGCAGAGAAGCAGGTGCTGGTTGCGCCGGGCGCGTACTTCGGCGCGCCGGGTACGCTGCGCCTCGCCTACGGGATGGAACCGGCGCGCTTGGGTGAGGCGCTGGAACGCTTGGAAGCCGGGGCGCGGGAATATTTTAAAGGGAGGAGTTAAACCTAAAAACCGTAATTGATCCACGAAAAACACGAAAGGCACGAAATGATTCAATACCTTGCACCGAAATAAACACTTACCCTTTCGGTTTCTCACATCAGTTCGACATCTTTTTGAATTTTTTGCGAGCTTCCGCCTGGTATTGCAAATCGTAAATTACGAAACATTTTGTTTGGAGTCAGCGGGCTCATGTAGGTTGGGTTAGCGGCTTTATCGCGTAACCCAACAAAACCTAATCTTCCTTCTAAACGCCGGTGTTGATGCGTTTTGCCTACCCGTTGGGGTTGCCTGGAGGCGCCTACTTTTGTGAAGATTGGGTTTGTTGGGTTACGGCGCAAAGAACCGCGCCTAACCCAATCTACATCGGCGGAGTATGTTTCGTAATTTATAGGTCCATGTGCTAGTGGCGAAATGCCTGCTTACCCGTTTCGTGATTTTCGTGGACCAACTGATTTTTATAGGCTAAAAGAAACCTAAACCGACGCCACCGCCAATTTCGCCGCCTCGGTCAAGCTCTCCGCCGATACGATCTTCAAGCCTGACTCGGCCAGCATCTTGCGCCCCAGTTCGACGTTGG
>MEQN01000157.1:130-2083 GCA_001770235.1 Betaproteobacteria bacterium RBG_16_58_11 | reverse complement strand
ACGCCGACTTCGCGCACGGCTTGGATAATGCCCTCGGCGATGATGTCGCAACGCATGATGCCGCCGAAGATGTTGACCAGGATGGCCTTCACATTGTGGTCGGCGAGGATGATCTTGAATGCCTTGGCCACCGTCTCGGCGGTGGCGCCGCCGCCGACATCGAGAAAATTGGCGGGGAGGCCACCGTGCAGCTTGATCAAATCCATGGTCGCCATCGCCAGCCCGGCGCCGTTCACCATGCAGCCGATGCTGCCGGCGAGCGCGATGTAATTGAGGCCGGCGGCGTGGGCGGCGGCTTCCTTCGGATCATCCTGGCTCATGTCGCGCTTGTCGGACAGGGCGGCCTGCCGGTACAGCGCGTTGTCATCCACGATCATCTTGCAATCGAGCGCGACGATGCCGCCGCTTTGGGTGACGATCAAGGGATTGATCTCCAGCATGGATAAATCGCGTTGCAGGAAGAGCTTGTACACGGCGTGCAGCAAGCGCGTCATTTCCCCGATTTGCTTGCCCGCCAAACCCAAGGCAAAAGCCAGGTTGCGGCACTGGAAGTCTTGCAAGCCCATGAGCGGGTCGCAGGTCTCGCGCAGAATCTTTTCCGGCGCGGTGCGCGCGATTTCCTCGATGTCCATGCCGCCGCTGGCGGAGGCGACGAGCGTGATGCGCTCGCTTTCGCGATCCACCAGCAGGCTTAAATACAGCTCGCGTGCGATGGGCAGGGTTTCTTCCACCAGCACGCGCGATACGATTTGGCCGTGCGGCGCGTTTTGATACGTGACCAGCGATTTGCCGAGCAGCGCATCGGCGGCGGCGCGTAGATCATCCACCGATTTGACGAGCTTCACGCCGCCCGCCTTGCCGCGCCCGCCGGCGTGGATCTGCGCCTTGACCACCCAAGCGCTGCCGCCCAGCTCATTGGTGGCCACTTCGGCATGCAGGGTATTCTCGATCACGACCCCGCGCGGCGTGGTGATGCCATATTCGCGCAAGACTTCTTTGGCTTGATATTCGTGTAGGTTCATAAAAATTCCGCGTGGCGCCTGTGTTAAATAGTGAAATTGTGAGGGAAAACGCTTGAAGACGGAAGCGCAAATCGAAATCGTCTCTGAGCGTGGCGTCGCGCAATACATGGATGCGTTGAATGGAAGCAGCCCGTTTCGCGCGGACTAATCGGCGTGGGGGGCGGCGCGCCTTGTCTGCTTGATCAGGCTCGCCTTGCGTTTTGCTTCCAGCCGTTTTTCTCGCGCGCTACGGCTGGGCCGGGTGGCTTTTCTGGTTTTGGGCTCGATCGCGGCGGCTTGCAGCAAAGCCAGCAAGCGCGCGAGCGCGTCCTTGCGGTTCAGCCCCTGGGTACGGAAGCGGTGCGCGTCGATCAGCAGTACGCCGTCGTCCGAGAGGCGTCTGCCCGCGAGCTTTTTCAAGCGTTCTTTCAGCGCGTCCGGCAGCGAGGGGGAGCGGGCGGCATCGAAGCGCAGCTCGACCGCGCTCGATACTTTGTTCACGTTCTGCCCGCCGGGGCCGGAGGCGCGCACGAAGCTGAACGTCAGCTCGGTTTCGTCCAGGAAAAGATCGGGTGTGATTTTTATCATGTTGCTTTGCACTTTAATATTTAAAAGCGCCCATTCTCTCGGACAGCACTACGGGCTGTAGCGAAGTCCATTGTAGATTTTTTTTCCGGTGCTCGGTTATAGTGCACATATGGTGTCAAATAATTTTACATTGAGGCGGAGAATATTTTCCCCTCGCTGCATTTCTTCCGGTTTTTCGGGGGCTTCACGATTTTGGCACCGTTCTTGCTCCTTTTTACAGCAGAATCGTTTTCATATTGGGTGAGCGGCCATGAATGAGGAACAGTTTGATTTTGAAGATTGGGCGAGCTTGGCGCAAAGCGATCCGGCCGCGTTCGAGGCCAAGCGTCAGGACATGATCGACAGGCTGATCGAGGGCGCGCCG
>MEQN01000157.1:0-116 GCA_001770235.1 Betaproteobacteria bacterium RBG_16_58_11 | reverse complement strand
ACGCCTGCGCAGTTTTCAATGGCGCATCGATATGGAGCGCCAACGCAGCGCCAATCCGCTGCAAGCCTGTATTCGCATTTCCAACATGATGTGGGATTTGATTTACGCTGACCGCG
>MEQN01000156.1:18308-18408 GCA_001770235.1 Betaproteobacteria bacterium RBG_16_58_11 | reverse complement strand
GCGACTTTGATTGCGCGTTGAGCAACGCAGGAAACCCGAAGGGGTGCGGCAGCTTACTTACTCACCCCATACAACAAATTCGGCAGCCACAAGGCAATTT
>MEQN01000156.1:13425-18234 GCA_001770235.1 Betaproteobacteria bacterium RBG_16_58_11 | reverse complement strand
GTCAAGCCCATCTTCGCCAGCCCGCTCGCCACATAAAGATTCAGCCCCACCGGCGGGGTGATCATGCCGAGTTCCATGTTGATGACCATGATGATGCCGAGATGAATCGGGTCGATGCCGAGGCTCACCGCCACCGGAAGGAACAGGGGCGCGAGGATGAGAATAATGGACGACGGCTCCATGAAATCGCCGGCAAAAAACAACAGAATGTTGACGAATAGCAGGAACATCCACGGCGACAAGCCGAGTTCGATGATCCACTGCGCGAGTTGCTGCGGAATATTTTCGGTGGTGAGCAAAAACGAAAACAGGATGGCGTTGGTGATGATGTAGAGCAGCATCGCGCTCATGTTCCCCGCTTGCAGCAGCACTTTCGGCACGGCTTTCAAGGGCAATTCCTTGTACACATACACCGCGACGAAGAACGCATACACCGCGCTCACCGCCGCCGCCTCGGTGGGCGTAAACAACCCGCCGTAGATGCCGCCGATCACGATCACCACCAGAAACAAACCCCAGGCCGATGCGCGAAAAGCGGCCCACATTTCGCCCAGGCTGGCGCGCGGCAGCGTGGGGAATTTTTTCATGCGCGCGACAATGTACGTCACCAGCAGCAAGGCCAAGGCCATGAGGATGCCGGGTACGATGCCGGCGATGAATAGCCTGCCGATGCTCTCCGAGGTGGAGACGCCGTAGATCACCATCACGATCGAGGGCGGGATCAGAATGCCCATGCCGCCCGAGGTGGCGATCACGCCCACCGAAAATTTCTTGGTGTACCCCCCTTGCACCATCGCGGGCAGCATGATGGAACCGATGGCGACCACGGTGGCCGGGCTGGAGCCGGATATCGCCGCGAAAAAAGCGCAGGACAGCACCGCCGCCATCGCCAGCCCGCCATGCATCCAGCCCACCAGCGTGGTCGCGAAATGGATGATGCGCCGCGCCACGCCACCGGTCGCGAGGAAGGTGCCGGACAACACGAAAAACGGGATCGCCATGATCGAGAAATTGTCGAGGCCGGTGAACAGCTTCTGCGAGACGATCGAAATGGTATCGATGGACAGCGTGGAGACGAAGGCGAGAAACACCAGCACCGTCATGCCGAGCGCGATCGAGATCGGCGTGCCGGTGAGCAGCAGCAGGAACAGCACGGAAAAAATAATCAAGCCGCTCATTCGGCCGCACCCGCGACTTCATAGGTATGCGCCGGCAAGTGGCCGCTGCGGCGATAAGCCGCCAGCACTTGCAGAAAGCGGTAACACATGAGGGAGGAGCCGAGCGGCACGGCCAGATAGACGATCCACATCGGCAGCCGAAGATCAGGCGAAATCTGGCCCATGGTGTGCACGAAGAGCACGAAGCGGATACCCAGCACCGCGACAATGAAGGTAAAGAAGGCGCCGAGGCCCAGGCCCAACTGTATGAAGAAGTTTTGCCTTTCAGCGGAAAGCTTGCGCACCAGCACATCCACCCCGACATGAATGCCGCTGCGCACGCCATACGCGGCGCCGAATTTCGCCATCCAGATAAAAAGGTAGATGCACAACTCTTGCGCCCAGTTGAAATCCAACTGGCGCGCATATTCCCAAACCCAGGGGATGCCTAAAGCGTAGCGGTGCAGCACCGCCAGAAAGATGATGAGCGTGGCCGCCGCCATGAAGCAGGCGATCAGCCATTCTTCGATATGGTCCAGCGCGCGGTTGAGCATCGCGGCTTTATTTCTTGGCCGCCTTTTCCTTCTCCACCTGGGCCGCGACGTTGTAGACATCGTAAATCAACTCTTTGCCGATGACGCTCTCGAATTCCTTATGCACCGGCAACAGCGCCTTGTGCCAGAGCAAGCGGTCTTTGAGTTGCAGCACATACACATCCGTCGTACCCGCCGTTTTCACCTTGGCCAGCGCTTCATCATTCTCCTGCTGTGCGATCACGCGCTCGTACTCGGTGGTTTCATGCATCGCCTGCTCCAACGCCGCGCGCATGTCCTTGGGCAAGCCTTCCCAGAATTTCTTGTTCACGATCACCGCATACCCGAGATAGCCGTGATCGGATAGCGTCAGATGTTTCTGCACCTCGTGCATTTTTTGCGTATAGAGATTCGACACCGGGTTCTCGGTGCCATCCACCACGCCTTGCTGCAAACCGGTATACACCTCGGAAAAAGCCATCACCTGCGGATTCGCGCCGAGCGCCTTCATTTGCGCATCCAGCACCTTGGAGGATTGGATGCGCAGCTTGAGGCCCTTGAAATCCTCCACCGTGCGCAGTGGCTTGTTCGCACTCATTTGCTTGAAGCCATTATCCCAATAGGCCAGTCCGATGATGTCTTTGGTTTCAAGCTTGGTGAGCAGCTTCTTGCCGATGTCGCCGTCCATTACCCGATACAAGCTTTCCTTGTTGGGAAAAATATAGGGCAAATCGAAAACTTCGAAATCGCGGATGCCCAAGGTGCCGAATTTCGACAGCGACGGCGCCAGCATCTGCACCGCGCCCAACTGGAGGGCTTCCAACTCCTCGCGATCCTTGTAGAACTGGCTATTGGGATAGACCTCGACCTTGACCTGGCCCTTGGTACGCGACTCGGCCAGTTCCTTGAACTTCAGCGCCGCCTTGCCCTTGGGCGTACTGGGGGCGACGACATGGCTGAATTTGATGACGATTTGATCGGCACTAAAAACCAGCGGGGAAAATGCAAATACCAAAGCAGCTAGGACGAAACGGATGAGATACATGTCTGGCTCCTACGTAAGGTGAAACTCGCGCAGCGAGACTACGTCCCTCTCTCCCGCTTGCGGGAGAGAGCTAGGAGAGAGGGAAACGGTCATGGCGAGCATCATTTTCAAGGGTGGCCATTGCCATGGCCGTTAGGGTGCGATTCATTCAGTATAAGTAAGCACCCAAGCAAGCCGCAAGCCGGATTCGCCGGGCTCGGCCTGGTAAGCGCAATCGATGCCGATGCCGGGCACTGCAACCAAGACTTCGCCGCTGTAGAGCAAGGGCAGCCGTTCGCGTTGCCAGGGGGGAATGGCGGCTTCTTGCAACAAATGCTTGAGCGTTTTACGCGGGCGGCCACAATCGGGTTTAAGCTTTTCGCCGCCTTGGCGCAGGCGCAGCGCCACGGACGCCGCACCCAGTTTGGCCACGCTCAAACCTTCGCCTTGCACCGGCATCATCGACCAGCGGCCGCCCAACTCAGGCAACGCCAGCTCACGCTCCCCGCACCAAGTGATTTGCCAATCCGCAGCCGGGGCAGGCGTATCGGGCTCGATCCAGGCTTCACCCCGGTAGCGCCGCAACACCAGGCCCGCCACGCCTAATGCCACCCGGCTATCGCCGCGCGCACCAAGGAGTTGGCGCAGCCACTCCTGCAAACGCTCCGCATCCAGCGCCGGCATGCCTTGCGCGGCAAAATACGCGCGCAATAAATTCTTGGCGCGCGCCGGGGAATATTCTTGCAGCAGCGCCAGCTTCAATTTCCCATCCCGCACCACGCGCGCCATATCGCTCGCGGCCAATTCGTCGAGCAGCGAATCCGCCTCGGCAAAATGCCGCGCCGCGCGCGCCAGCGTTTGGCGATACGCCGGAAAGCGCTGCTCGATCGCCGGCAGCACCGCATGCCGCAAATAATTGCGCGTAAAGGCCGCGTCCAGATTGCTCTCGTCCTCGATCCACGCCAGGCGATGTTTTTTCGCATACGCGACCAAGGCTGCGCGAGGCACATCCAACAAGGGCCGCACAATCGGCGTGCCGTCCCCCTGATGCCCGACGCCTGATGCCTGATGCCTGACCTCTGGCATCGCCGCCGCGCCGCGCACCCCCGCGCCGCGCAGCAAATTCAGCAACACCGTCTCGGCCTGATCATCCAAATGATGCGCCAGCAACAAGCAATCGGTATCGAGTTCGGCAAAGGCGCGATAGCGCAGCGTGCGCGCGGCGGCTTCCAAGCCGGCTTGGGAGCGGCGCGGCACGCGGATGGTTTTTACCACCAAGGGAACGTGAAGCTTGGCGCAAAGTGCTACGCAGAAACCAGCCCAATCAGCCGCATTGGGGCTGATCTGATGGTTGACGTGGATAGCGGAGAGTACAAAAGCCCGCTCGCGCTGCAAGCGGTGCAATAGATGGAGCAGCACAACCGAATCGACCCCGCCGCTTAAAGCAACGGTGACGTGCCGACCCGGCGTCAGTTGAGCATGGAGACGATCAGATACAGACTGGAGCAGATCACTTGACGCGGGCTTCTTTGAACTTGCCATAACTCATCAAGCGCTCGAAGCGCGCTTTGACCAATTCGTCGAGAGACAGGTCTTGCAATTGGCGCAGGCTATCGGTCAGCGCTTTTTTCATGGTCAGCATCATCGCTTCCGGATCGCGGTGCGCACCGCCCAGCGGCTCGCTCACGATCTTGTCGACCAAGCCCAGCGACTTCAGGCGTGGCGCGGTAATACCGAGCGTCTCTGCCGCCTCGGGCGCTTTCTCGGCCTTCTTCCACAAAATCGAGGCGCAACCCTCGGGCGAAATCACGGAATAGGTGGAATATTGCAAGATCAGCGTGGTATCGCCGACGCCCACCGCCAGCGCGCCGCCGGAACCGCCCTCGCCGATCACGGTGCAAATAATCGGGGTGCGCAGCGCCGCCATCAGATACAAGCTGCTGGCGATGGCTTCGGATTGGCCGCGCTCTTCCGCGTCGATGCCGGGATAGGCGCCAGGGGTATCGATGAAGGTCAGGATCGGCATGCCGAATTTTTCCGCCAGCTTCATCAGCCGCTGTGCCTTGCGATAACCCTCGGGGCGCGGCATGCCGAA
>MEQN01000156.1:10595-13404 GCA_001770235.1 Betaproteobacteria bacterium RBG_16_58_11 | reverse complement strand
CCTTGGTGTCCCGGCCTTTTTGATGGCCGATCACCATCACCGATTGACCGTTGAAGCGCGCCATGCCGCCCACGATCGCCGGGTCGTCGGCAAAGTGCCGATCACCATGCAACTCGTCGAAATCGGTAAACAGCGCGCCGATATAATCCAACGAGTAAGGCCGCTGCGGATGGCGCGCGACTTGCGAAATCTGCCACGGCGAGAGCTTGGCGTAGATATCCTTGGTAAGCGTCCTGCTCTTCTTTTGCAGGCGTTCGATTTCTTCTGAAATATCCAGTGCCGAATCGTCCTGCACATAGCGCAGTTCTTCGATCTTGGATTCGAGTTCGGCGATCGGTTGTTCGAACTCAAGAAATGTCGTTTTCATCTAGAATCCCGTGTAAAAAGCGGGCTAATCATACCGCAAATAGCTATTACCAAGCCAGCGCGCCGCCCACGACGCGCGGGTCGCTGGCGGCAAATGCTCGGCCGCTGGCGCGATCGACCCACACTGCCTGCATATTGCCCCACTTACCCTGCGTGATGTGAACCACATGGCCTTTGAGCGTGAGCTCATCCAGCACTTCCGCGCTAAACACACCGGGCTCGACCTCGATGCGATCGGGCATATATTGATGATGAAATCGGGGTGCACTGACCAAGGCCGCCACATCCGGCGCGGGTGTCGCTTCCAGCCCCAAAATCGCCAGCAACACCATGCTAATAATGCGTGAGCCGCCAGGCGTGCCCAGAATCAAGACACCGCGCTTATCTTCCACAAACGTCGGGCTCATGCTGGACAAGGGCCGCTTGCCGGGCGCGATACGGTTGGCGCGGCTGCCCGCCAGGCCATAGATATTCTGCGCCTGCTCACTGGCGGCGAAGTCGTCCATTTCATTATTGAGCAGCACCCCGGTTTTGCCCACGACAAAGCCGGAGCCAAACAAGGTGTTGATGCTCAAGGTCGCCGCCACGCGATTTCCCGCGCGATCGACGATCGAAAAATGCGTGGTGTGATCGCCCTGCTTGGCCTTCGGCGCGGCTTGCAGACTCGCACTGGGCGTAGCGTTATTGAGATCGATACTCGCGGCGCGTTGCTCGGCGTAGGCGCGGCTGAGCAACGTCGCAGTGGGAATCCGCACAAAATCCGCATCGCCCAGATAGCGTGCGCGGTCGTGATAGGCACGGCGTAGCGCTTCCGCCACCAGATGCATTTGCTGCGCTTGGCTTAGCTGCGCCAAATCGTAACGCGCCAAAATATTCAGCGTCTCGGCCAAGGTCAAGCCACCGGCCGAAGGCGGCGCCGCGCTCACAATGCGCAGCCCGCGATAGTCGAACACGATTGGCGCGCGTTCCTTCACTTGATAGCGCGCCAAATCGGCCTGTGTCCAAATTCCTCCCTGAGATCGCACCGCCGCCACCATCGCACGCGCAACCGGGCCGCGATAAAATCCCACGCGCCCCTGTTGTGCCAGCATGCGCAGCGTGGCGGCGAGCTGGGATTGCTTGAGCAGTGCACCGAGTTTCGGCACATCCCGGTCGATCAAAAATTGCTCCGCCGCTGCGGGATGGGATTGCAACAGCGCCAACTGCGATTCCGCCATCGCGCGATAACGGACATCGATCGGAAATCCCATTTCCGCCAAGCGAATCGCCGCAGATAAGCTCTGCCGCAAGGGCAAGCGCCCATAGCGTTTAGCCAGATGCGCCAACCCGGCCGGCAAGCCGGGGATCGCCGCGGCCGAGGGCCCCACTAAGGACGCCTGTGGGATGGGTTCGCCCTTTTGATCGAGGTACATATCAGAGCGCGCCGCCAGCGGCGCTTTTTCACGTGCATCCAGCATCACTTGCCGGCCATCGCGCGCGCGATGCAACAAGAAAAATCCACCGCCGCCCAAGCCGGAATTGTAGGGTTCAATCACCGCCAACACCCCCGCTACGGCAATCGCCGCATCGAACGCATTGCCGCCTTGATCGAGCACCTCGCGGCCGGCCTGCGTGGCTAGGGGGTGGGCGCTGGCAATTGCGGCGTTCGCGGGGAACTGCTCTGCCCAGGTGAGCGGAGCAAAACAGAATATAAAAAACGTGAGGATTCGTGTCAGATGGTGCATAGGAAAGTGCAAACCTAATAGACAGGATTAACAGGATTTTTCAGGATTAAACCTTCACAGCGACAGAGCGATATATGTTGGGCTTGCTCTATCCTGTAAATCCTGAAAAATCCTGTTAATCCTGTCCATTGTCTTTAAGCACTTAAAATTTCAGTTCAACGCGGCGTCTGCCAGCAATTGTTCGGCACATCGTATTGCAGCAGCAATTGCTCGATCGGCTGGGTGACGCTGTATCTCACGCCAACCACATCGAGCCCCTTGCGCCAGTACAGCGCCAACTCATTTTTGTCGCCGATGCTGGTCACGTTGCTGCCCGCGTTCACTTTGATCGGCTGGCCATATTTGCTGATGTAGTTATTGATGATGATCATCAGATTGCGCGGAGACGGCGCCATCTCCTGCTGAAACCCGACCAGCTTGTCGTTGCAAAAATCAAACACGAATTGGCGGTTGCTGCCCTTCTCCGGCTGGTCGTAGGCGATCAGCGTTTGCGCGGAAAAATCCTGCACTTTGTCGAAAGTGTAGGACTTGAGCGCTTCTTTTACCTGCTCTTTGCTTTGCCCGCTTTTGAACGTATCCACCTCAAACGCGAACGCCGGGCACATTAAAACCATCGCGGCACATAAGGCCGCAGCTTGTTTCATCGATAGACGCTGCATGGAAATTTCTCGGTAATTTGAATCGCGGGCTGATGCTGAATCACAATGCGATAGGTGCGA
>MEQN01000156.1:9937-10435 GCA_001770235.1 Betaproteobacteria bacterium RBG_16_58_11 | reverse complement strand
GCAGCGCTTCCAGCTTAATCAAGGATTGCGCATAGGCATAGACGCGGCCTGACTCCATGCCGCGCAAGCGCACGCGCCGCTCCAGCACCGTCGCGCCCGCCGCCAGATTGAGCCAGGGTGCGGCGACCTGTAGCGTGGCCGGCGCTTGGCCCAGATTCTCCACTTCTACCTGCTCCCAAAAATACGCTTCCAGGCTCTTGGTCACCGTGCCGTCGGCGACCAGCAGCGTGCGCAAAAACGGCGGCAACGCTTCCATATGCAGCGACTCGTTTTTGCTGTTCGTGATGATGCCGCCCGGCACATAGCCGCGGCTCTTGAAATAGGGTTGCACTGGGATGGCGGTGGGCTTCGGCATAGTGGCTTATTTTAATGCCTCATGGTACTGAGCTTTGCGTGGGTTTGCCAGCCCGCTGGGTCTAGAATGCGGCATGACATCGCGTTCCCGCATCGTCCTATTCGGCCCCTTCGATCGCCACAACCTGGGCGATTTGTTGTTTG
>MEQN01000156.1:8400-9903 GCA_001770235.1 Betaproteobacteria bacterium RBG_16_58_11 | reverse complement strand
CCGGCTTGGCGCGGCGCGATCTGCGCGCGTTGGGCGGGGGAGCGACCCAGCCCCTCTCCGAGTTGATCCAGGATCAAGCGCCGCTGCATCTGATACACGCCGGCGGCGAAACGCTCAGTTGCGAAGCGTGGGAGGCAGCGGCCATGCTCTTGCCTCCGGAGGATGCGCGCGCTGCCGCCGCACGCTACGGCATGGCGACACCGGCCGAACAAAAGCATTGGGCCCAAACACAATTGGGCATCGCCTTGCGCGCGCCCTATGTGCTGCCCAAGCACTTGTTTCAGCGGCCGGGTGTGTTTGTGCATAACGCGGTGGGCGGGGTTGCACTAACCGAACGCGATCTGGATTTTCAAACCGAAGTCACCGCCAGCTTAAGCAGTGCCGACTTCGTCGGGGTGCGCGACCAGATAAGTCACGCCACCCTCGCGCGACTTGGCATCGCCGCCGTGCTGATGCCGGACGCCGCGGTCATGGTGCAGACCTTGTTTGGCGCGCGCATTGCGCTACATGCCCAAACCGGCGAAGTGGCACACGCACGTGCCGCCTGCGCAGGCGGGTATATCGCGGCACAATTCAGCCTCGATTTCGCCGACGATGCGACGCTGCGCGCACTTGCGGCCGCGCTCGACCAGTTGCACCTGCAAACCGGATTCACGATTGTCCTGTTTCGCGCCGGGGCGGCGCCGCTGCATGATGACTTGGCTTTGTATCGCACCCTCGCTGCGCGCATGCACCATACGCCGCTCATCTTCGAGTCGCTTCATGTGTGGGACATGTGTGCACTGATCGCGCACAGCCGCATATTCTGCGGCAGCAGCTTGCATGGGCGCATCGTCGCGCTAGCCTACGGCTTGCCGCGCGTGAGCGTGCTGCCGCCCACGCTCGTCCCAGGACAAGCGTCGAAAGTCGCGGCCATGATTGAAACTTGGGAGCCTGATCAACACACCACTCTCGCCGAGGTGAGTGGCCTAGCGCATGCCGCCCAGCACGCCTTGGCGCTTGCGCCCGCAAGCCAACAGGCTTTGGCCGCAAGCTTATGCGCACACTATCAAGCCGGCTTCAGGCGATGGCAAGCGCTGCTAGAATGACTGCTTCTACCTAAGGATCAAACCATGACCGGAAACCGTCTCGGATTGGAAACCGCCACCTTGGGCGGCGGCTGCTTTTGGTGTTTGGAGGCGGTATACGAACAAGCGCGCGGGGTGGAGAAAGTCGTTTCAGGGTACACCGCTGGCCACACAGACAACCCAAGCTATGAAGATATTTGCACAGGGACGACCGGGCACGCAGAAGTCGTACAAATTACCTTTGACCCACAGGTGATTTCTTACCGAACCCTGTTGGAGATCTTCTTCACCATCCACGATCCCACCACACCCAACCGCCAAGGCAATGATCGTGGCACGCAGTATCGCTCGATTATTTTGCATCACGATGAAACGCAGAAAGCCATCGCGCACGAAGTGATCCGCGAGCTGAACGAGGCCGAAATTTGGCCCGCCC
>MEQN01000156.1:0-8388 GCA_001770235.1 Betaproteobacteria bacterium RBG_16_58_11 | reverse complement strand
TCGCTCGCGCATTTTTACCCAGGCGAGGGCTACCACCAGGGCTACTACCGCGGCCATGAATCACAGCCTTATTGCCAATTCGTCGTGGCGCCTAAGGTCATCAAGTTTCGTGAGAAATTTAAGTCGATCTTGAAACCGAATACCTAAGCGGCAAGCCCAATCAACACAAGATGCGAATCCGGGAGCCTTTATGACCGAACCAGTAATCCAAAATCCCCTTCAGGCTGGCCTGGTGGAAGATCAGCCAGCTCAACCATGCTCGCTGGTGATCTTTGGCGGTGGCGGTGATCTGGCGCATCGAAAATTGCTCCCCGCCATGTATAACCAGGCCTTGGACGGCGCCCTACCCGCCAACTTTGCCGTGCTGGGCGTTGCACTCGAAAAAATGGATGATGAGTCCTACCGTGCATTCGCTCGCGATGGGATCGAGCGCTTTTCCCGTCAGCCCTTGAGTCCTGGCCACTGGCAAGATTTCGAGCGTGCACTGCACTATCAGCAAAGCTCTTTTGACGACCCGGCCACGTATACCCGCCTCAAACAGCGTCTTGAAGAAATCGAACCGGCCTTTGGCATCCCAGGCAATCGGGTTTTTTATTTAGCCATCCCCCCATCGCTGATCGAAACCTGCGTGAAAAATCTCAACGCAGCAGGGTTGGTCAACCCTGTCGGCGGCAACGCGCCGTTTTCTCGGATCGTGGTGGAGAAACCGATTGGTCATGATTTAGAAAGTGCGCGCCAGGTCAATAATGTGCTCGGCGCCAATTTTGACGAAAGCCAGATCTACCGCATCGATCACTACCTCGGCAAAGAAACCGTTCAAAATATTTTGGTAATGCGTTTCGGGAATTCCATTTTTGAACCGCTGTGGAACGCTAAGCATATCGACCACGTGCAAATTACCGTGGCCGAGGAAGAAGGTGTAGGCACCCGCGCAGGCTACTACGACCGCGCAGGCGCCCTGCGCGACATGGTGCAGAACCACATTCTGCAACTGCTCACGCTGATCGCCATGGAGCCGCCTTGGGCGATGAAGGCCGATGTGATTCGGGATCATCGTCAAGATGTACTCAACTGCCTACGCCCGATCACGCGCGAGACCATCGATCAATGTGTCGTGCGCGCGCAATACGGGCCGGGCTTTCATCATGGCAAAGATGTGCCAGGCTATCGGCGCGAAGACGGGGTGGCGCAAGATTCCACGACCGAGACCTACATCGCGCTGAAAGTGTTCATTGATAACTGGCGCTGGGCTGGCGTGCCTTTTTTCATTCGCACGGGAAAGCGCATGCCCAAGCGCGTCAGTGAAATCGCCGTGCATTTCAAGAGTATTCCGCCCATCTTGTTCAATGCCGATCCGGATCATCCCTTGGAGCCGAATGTGCTGGCATTAAACATCCAGCCGAACGAAGGCATGTCGCTGCGCATCGCGACGAAATTGCCTGGCCCCAAAGTGCGCATTTATCCGGTGAAAATGGATTTTCGCTATGGCTCCACTTTTGGCGATCAATCGCCCGAAGCCTACGAGCGGCTGATCCTCGACGTGATGGCGGGCGATGCGACGTTATTCATGCGGCGCGACAGCGTGGAAACATCTTGGTCTTTTATTGAAGACATTCTCAAATCTTGGGAGAGCAGTCACACGCGCTGGCTGCCTGAGTACAGCGCGGGTACATGGGGGCCGCTGGAAGCGGAACGTTTAATCGAAAACGATCAACACAAGTGGCGGATGCTATGAATGGTAGCGCCCGCGCACAACTCAAATCACACCTGCCGCACAAGGTCAGTGTCGCCCAGATTCAGCATGAACTCGATGGGCTGTGGGAAAGTCTTTATCAGCAGGCGAACGAAGACAAAGCCGTTACCCGTGCTTGCATGTCCAACTTAATCATCTACTGCGACGACGAACAAATCCAAGCCATCGAACAAGCGATTCCAGCTATCGTGCAAGTGCATCCTGCGCGGGTCATCGTGTTAAGCCAGGGTAAAACCGACGAGCCAGGGATCGAAGTCTTCGTGTCCGGTGAATACGCTGAGCTGAACAGCGGTTGGCAAGTCTGCGCCGAGCAAATCAGGATTGTGGCTGATGCTGAATCCAGCCGTCGCTTGACCTCGGTCACACGCGCACACCTGATCGGCGACTTGCCCACTACGCTCTGGTGGGCCTCGCAACAGCCTCCACCCTTGGCTGGAAAGTTATTTTTCAAGCTCGCCACCATGTCCGACCAAATCATCTACGACAGCATCGGCTGGACCAATCCCGCCCAAAGCATGAAGGCCATGTCGCGCTGGGTCGCTGCGGAACGCAATCAACACGTCATCTTCAATCTCGCATGGCGACGCTTGAAGCCCTGGCGGCGCATCCTCAGCCAAGTGTTGGATCCGGTCGTGCAACCCGGTGCGCTGGAGCGCGTGTCCCAGGTGACCATCGAACATGGCCCGCATGCGCTTCCCACCGCCCTGCTGCTGCTAGGATGGTTGGCCTCACGCCTGGGTTGGCAACCCGTCGATGGAAAGGTTTTGTCCGCCAAGAAAACCGTTTGGCAATTCAATGCGGCGGGGCATCAAATCCCCGTCACGGTCTCGCGCCTTGAGCAGGGTGAGCCGACCACGCACAAACTTAACTGGTACTGGCGCGATGCCACAGGGGAACACAAGATAGTGTTTGCGCTCCTGGGTGATCAGCGCCTGGGTATTGTGGAAGACAGCTCAGACGTGCCCGTGCGCGTGACCACTGCGCCCGAGCTGACCCACAGCGCATTAGTCTCCGCACAACTGGCGCACCGCGCACGAGATAAACTGTTTGAGCGCGCGCTCGAGATAGGCAATGCCATGACTTCCATGTTGGGCGCCTGAGTGTGATCGATCGCTGCAAGCACACTGCTAGCCTTGCACTGCGTTCGAGGAGAATAGCGCGGCGCACGAAGTGATACGTGAAATTAGCGATGCCAAACTTCGGCCCGCCCCGATTGTGACGTGGCTACAGTCGATCTCGAATTTCTATTCGGGCGAAGGCTACCACCAGGGTTACTACCGCGGCCACGAGTCGCAGCCCTATTGCCAATTCGTCGTCGCGCCCAAGGTGGTGAAGTTTCGCGAGAAATTTCGGTCGCTGTTGAAAGCGAATGCGTAATCGGCAGAACAAAATAATAGCGACCTACAATTTCGTAACCAACTAGAAGTGAAATCATGAATATAAAAGACAGCAACGGCACCCCGCTCAGTGATGGCGACTCGGTTCAAATCATCAAAGACTTAAAAGTAAAAGGCACTTCCGTCACGCTAAAAAGAGGCACGATCATAAAAAATATCCGCCTCACTTCGGATGAAGAAGAAATTGAGTGCAATGCTGAAAAAGTCAAAGGCTTGGTGCTGAAAACCTGTTTTTTGAAGAAAGTTTGATCTGCAGGACAAGCTGTCGCTTCGCAAGTTGAAAATAACTTGTCCTTGACCTGCGCTTAACCGGCTTTTAACGCGCACTTCGTCAGACTCCAACCATCGCTTTCGGTTGGAGCTCTTGCCATGTATGCCGCACACGCCCGCAGGGGTGTCTTACGTTCCACCTTCGATTGGTCTCGGTTTTTACCCTTCTTGCGCTGGCGCGACCGGGTAACACGCGCAAACACGCGCGACGATGCTATGTCCGGATTGACCGGGGCGCTGATCGTGCTGCCGCAGGCAGTGGCCTTCGCCACCATCGCCGGTCTGCCACCGCAATATGGCCTGTATGCGGCGATGATGCCGGCCATCGTCGCCGCGTTGTTCGGATCGAGCTGGCATCTGGTGTCCGGTCCCACTACCGCCATTTCCATCGCCGTATTCGCCTCGGTCAGCCCTTACGCCCACCCGGGCTCGCCGGAATTCATCGGACTGGTGTTGACCCTGACATTCCTGACCGGGCTGTTCCAGTTGGTACTGGGCTTGGCGCGCATGGGCGTGCTGGTAAATTTCATTTCGCATACCGTGGTGATCGGATTCACCGCGGGCGCGGCCTTGCTCATCGCCGGCAGCCAAATCAAAAATTTTTTTGGCGTGGACATCCCGCGCGGCACGCCGTTCTTCAAGACACTGGAACTGTTCGCGCTACAGGTGGGCAGCATCAATCCCTACATACTGGCGGTGAGCATGGCCACACTGGTGGCCGGCATTCTGACCAAACGTTACGCCCCCAAGCTGCCCTATATGATCGTTGCGATGGTGGCAGGCAGCTTGTTCGCACTCGCCATCAACACGCACTACGGCGTAAACACGACCCACGTGCTCACTGTGGGCGCGCTGCCTTCCGGCCTGCCGCCGCTGTCGCTGCCGGATTTTTCTTTCCACGGCCTGTCGCAAATGACTTTTCCGGCGCTGATCATCACCATGCTGGCCTTGACCGAGGCGGTGTCGATTTCCCGCGCCATTGCGATCCGCTCCGGCCAACACATCGATGGTAATCAGGAGTTCATCGGCCAGGGCCTCTCCAATATCGTCGGCAGCTTTTTCTCCGGTTACGCCGCTTCCGGCTCGTTTAACCGCAGCGGCGTCAACTATGCCGCCGGCGCGAAAACCCCGCTGGCGGCGGTGTATGCCTCGCTTTTTCTGGTAGTGATCCTGCTACTGGTAGCGCCGCTGGCGGCTTACCTGCCCAATGCCGCCATGGCCGGCATCCTGTTCCTGGTGGCCTGGGGCCTGATCGACAGCCACCACATCCGACTATTGCCGCGCATCAGCCGGCAGGAAACCGTGGTGTTGTGGGTCACCCTGATCGGCACCCTGATCGATCTGGAAAAGGGCATTTTCTTTGGTATCGCCCTGTCCCTGGCGTTGTACCTCTACCGCACCTCGCGCCCGGCGCTGGAGCCTGTAGTGCCCGATCGTGATCCGGAGAGCTACCACTTCGTGCCAGTCGATGGCCATCCGGAATGTCCGCAGATCAAGATGATGCGCTTGAACGGCTCCATCTTCTTCGGCGCGGTGTCGCATCTACAGCAGCAAATTCAAGAAATGGAGCAGCAGGAACCGATGCACAAGCATCTGGTAATCATGGCCAGCGGCATCAATTTCGTCGACTTGGCAGGCGATGAATTTCTTGCCGAAACTGCCCGCCGCTATGCCCGCGCCGGTGGCAGCCTAAGCTTTTATCGGATGAAAGAAAGTGTTGCCGATACCCTGCGCAAGGGTGGCTTCATGCAGGACATCGGCGAAGAAAATCTTTATCCGGCAAAGTCCCGCCCAGCGGAAGCGCTTTTCCCGCGTCTGGACAAAAGCATTTGTGCGACTTGCCCGTACCGGCTGTTCCGTACCTGTCACAGCGTACCGCGCCAGACACTTGAAGCGCAGCCACAACCAATAATCGAAAGAGGCCTGTCATGAAAACCTATCGACGCATTCTGGTGCCGATCTTAACGGGTGGCCAAAGCGATATCCTGCTGCAACGCGTCACCGAGTTGGCCCAAGTTACACGTACGCAAATGCTGGTGGTGCGTGTGCTGGATACCCGTAGCGGCATTCCATCGGACGGTCCGGCTGGCGCGCTACCGGGCGAAATAACCGCGCGGCGTGCGCCGGAAGCGATGAAGCGCCTCGAGCTTCAACTGGCGCGCAACAACCTGAGTTGGGCCGAAGCCAAAGTAGTGTGGGGAGAACCGAATGTCTTGCTGGCCAACCTTATCCGCGATTGGGCGCCTGATCTCGTCGTCACCTGCGGCCAGCTTCCGCAAGGCATGGTGCAGGGCCCGGATATTCTCACCGTGGGCTGTCGCAGCCTGTTCCAGCGCTTGACGCAAACACTCCATCAAGGCGTGCCACGCCACGCCTGAGGATTTGTACCGGCTGGACGCGGCGCCACGCTTGCAGTAAAACGATACCTCATCGCCCACAGCAAGCCGCCTGTTTATGCACGACGCCCAAGCCATTTCCGTATTGATTGTCGAAGACAGCCAAGATCTTGCGGCGAACATCGCCGACTATCTGGAGGCCAAGGGTTATTTGGTGGACGTGGCCATGGATGGCGTCACCGGCTTGCATCTGGCCGTTACTCAGCCGCATGACGTGATCGTGCTGGACCTGATGTTGCCCGGCATCGACGGCCTGACCCTGTGCCGCCGCCTGCGCCAGGACGCACAATCTTCCGTACCGATATTAATGCTGACCGCCCGCGCCACGCTGGACGACAAGGCTGCTGGTTTTGGCGAAGGCGCAGACGATTACTTGGTGAAGCCCTTCGAATTGCGCGAACTTGATCTTAGGCTACGCGCCCTAACACGACGTACACGTGCCGGAGAAAATTTACACCAGCTCAAGGTGAGTGATCTGATATTCGATCTCGACACTTTCAGCGTGCAACGCGCCGGCCAATTCCTCACCCTGCCCGCCGTACCGATGAAGATTCTGGAATTGCTGATGAAGCGCACACCCAGCGTGGTGCGGCGGCGCGAGATCGAGCAGGCCGTGTGGGGCGATTCGCCGCCGGACAGCGATGCGCTGCGCGTGCACATGCACACCTTGCGTTCCGCCATCGACCCACCGGGCCTGCCGCCGCTGCTGCATACCCTGCGCGGCATCGGCTACCAATTGAAAGCACCCGATGCGACGTCATGACCTACGCGGACGCGTCGCCCTGTTCTTCGCTGGCTTCGGCGCCTTGATCAGCCTGATCATGGCGGTGGTGCTGTACCAGAGCGCGCACGATCTGGGCCAGCGTTTGATCGACGAAACGCTGTCTGCGGAATTGGACGACTACATCGCCAGGCGCGAACGCAATCCCGCATCACTACCGCCTTCCACCGTCATTTTGCAAGGTTACGTACGCGACACCAACGGTGCCGGAGAGGTCCCGGACTACTTGGCAAACCTGCCGCTCGGCCGTCACGACATCCACTTGGGCAAGCTGAGTTATCGGGTCGCCATCCTGGAGCGCGGCGGCACGGGCTACTACCTGCTCTACGACACCTCGCTGCAAGCGCGCCGCGAACAGCGTTACGCCTGGATGCTGGGACTGATGACGGTGGCCATGACTTTGTTGTCCGCCCTGGGCGGCATCTGGCTGTCGCGCACCGTGGTGGCGCCGGTGGCCGACTTGGCGGCCAAGGTACGCCATCGCAGCCCGGACGACTGGGAGCACCCGCTGGCCGACGACTTCCCCGTGGGTGAAGTAGGTGAGTTGGCGCGAGTGTTCGACCGCCACCTGATGCGCATGCGCGCCTTCATTGAGCGTGAGCGCGCCTTCAGCGCCGATATCAGCCACGAGCTGCGCACCGCCCTCGCAGTTATCCTCAGCTCGACCGAGGTGCTGCTCGACGATGACAAGCTAAGCGACAAGCAGAAAGCCCGCATCAGCCGCATCGAACGCGCCGCGCGTGACATGGCCGAGCTCGGCACCGCGCTGCTGTTGATGGCGCGCGAGGAACACAGTCTGGCTGCGGGTGGCGGTTGCGTGTTGGCCGATGTGGTGCGGGAAGTAGTGGAAAAACAACGTCACCTGCTCGCCGGCAAACCGGTCGCGGTGGAAGTGCAAACCAATCCGGAATTGATCCTGTCGGCGGATGTGGGCTTGGTGGAAATCCTGGTCAGTAACCTGATTCGCAATGCCTTCTCGTACACGGCGTCCGGCACGGTCACTGTACGGCAGGACGCCCACGCCCTGACCGTAACCGATACCGGAAAAGGCATCCCCGGCCACGCCATCGAACAAGTCTTCGTCCGCCATTTCCGCGACATGACCAGCGAAGGCGCCGGCATTGGGCTCTCCCTGGTCAAACGTATCTGCGACCGCTACGGCTGGCAGGTGCAATTGGAAAGCAGCCAGAATCAAGGAACCACCGTCAAAGTCAGCTTCTCCTGATCGGGACGCATCCCCAGATCTACATCGCACCATTGTGATTACCCCAACTGTTCAGCAGTCAGGATGATCATGGCTATGCCTAATCTCATGCGATGTAATCTTGTAGCGGAAATTGCTCGGATCGAGGCTATTGACTGCTCACGCAGCACGCTCACAGCCGGCAACGCTCGGATCAAGGCAACTTTACGGCCTTGATGTAGGCATCGGCGCCGAGCCCCAGCGTCCGGGCGAATGAAACGTGGTGACCGCGGGTGGTGATGTTGTCATCGTGCACAGCGAAGCCGACGCTGTAGACGCCGCCCTCTTTTAAAGCCTTGTCGTCATCGTTGGCAAGGCCCAGGGGACGGATGAGCACGACGGTCCACATGCCGTCTTTCCAACTGGAGATCGCGTTATTGTCGGCGGCCGATCCCTTGGCGTCCTCGCGGCTGCTCAGGTAGTCGGGAATCATGTCACCTGCTTTCCAGCCTGCGCTGGGGTCAAACGGCACGGCGTTCTGCTCGCGGATCAGAAAATGGTCGCTCTTGCGCAGTTGCTCGGCGGTAATCGATTTGTAGCCGACCTTT
>MEQN01000155.1:13137-13271 GCA_001770235.1 Betaproteobacteria bacterium RBG_16_58_11 | reverse complement strand
AAACCGGCGTAGATACATGAGCATGAGAGAAAAATCTCGATAAAAAGTTGCATAAAGTAAAACTCGCGTAGCGAGTCTAAGTCCCTCTCTCCCGTAAGCGGGACTGCGGAAGGGTCGCTGCGAAGCAGCGGGGT
>MEQN01000155.1:9922-13118 GCA_001770235.1 Betaproteobacteria bacterium RBG_16_58_11 | reverse complement strand
GCGGGGAAAGAGCTAGGAGAGAGGGAAACGGTCATGGCGAGCCTAATTTTCCAGCGTGGCCACTGCCATGACCGTTAGTATAGCAATGGCGGCTAAGCGCCAATTTTCAAATCACGATGAAACGGCGGAGATGATGGGCTGGTTATTACTCGAAGCGGGCGTTGCGCTCACCTTGCTGATACTGATCGTGTGGTTCACGCTGCCGAAGAAAAACAAGAAAGACGATGCGCAGAAATAATGCGGCGCTATCCGCTCAGTGCAGCACCCGCGGCATGCTGAGCGTGAACTCGGGAATCTCCGCATCGAATTTGGTGCCGTCCTCCGCCACCATTTGATACGTGCCCTTCATGGTGCCCACCGGTGTGGCGATGGCGGAGCCGCTGGTGTATTCGAAGCTCTCGCCCGGTTTCAACAGCGGCTGCTCGCCCACCACCCCCAGGCCACGCACTTCCTGCACGCTGTTCGTGGCGTCGGTGATGATCCAATGGCGGCTGATCAATTGCGCCGGGATCGAGCCGGTGTTGGCGATGGTGATGGTGTAGGCGAACACATAGCGGTCTTGCTCCTCGCTCGATTGCTCGGGGATGTATTCCACCTGGGTGGTCACTTGGATTTCGTATTTCTTGCTGTCGGCCATCCTGCTATTGCACCTCAATTCCGCCGCATAGGCAAGAAAAGGAGATTACGGGTAAAATGCAACGCTTTGTTTGGGATGAAGGAATCGTCATGGGAAGCAACTACCGCATCGCGCCGAGCATTCTCTCGGCGAATTTCGCCAAGCTGGGCGAGGAAGTCGACAACGTTCTCGCCGCCGGCGCCGACATTGTCCACTTCGACGTCATGGACAACCATTATGTGCCGAATCTGACCATCGGCCCGCTGGTGTGTGAAGCGCTGCGCAAGCACGGCGTGACCGCACCCATCGATGTGCATCTGATGGTCAAGCCGGTGGATCGCATCATTCCCGACTTTGCCAAGGCGGGCGCGACCTACATCACCTTCCATCCGGAAGCTTCCGAGCACATCGACCGCACCATTGGCCTGATCAAGGAATGCGGCTGCAAGGCCGGTCTGGTGTTTAACCCGGCTACCCCGCTGGACGTGCTGGAATACACCCTGGACAAACTGGACATGGTGCTGCTGATGTCGGTCAACCCCGGATTCGGCGGTCAGAAATTTATTCCCTACGTTCTGGACAAGGCGCGCGCCGTGCGCAAAATGATCGATGACCGCGGTCTTAAAGTGAACATCGAAATCGACGGCGGCGTAGGTACGGCCAACATTCTCGAAGTGGCTAGAGCTGGCGTGGATACCTTCGTGGCCGGTTCCGCCGTGTTCGGCGCGGCTAAGGATTCTGACAAGCACCGCTACGATACGATCATCGGCGCGCTGCGTGCGGAATTGGCGAAGGTTTAATTTTTCACCGCGAAGGACGCAATGGTTCGCAAAGGAAGGCAAAAGCCAGATTTCCTTTGCGTTCCTTAGCGTCCTTTGCGGTGAATTGAATTTGAGATTTTTATGGATATGAATTTACCCACACCGCTTTCTATCAAAGCCGTGGTCATCGACCTCGATGGCACGCTGCTCGACACCGCGCCGGATCTGGCCGATGCCGCGATGGCGATGGCGAGCGAGTTGGGCTTGCCGCCGATTGATCTGGCGACAGTGAAAACCTACATCGGCAACGGCGTGTCGCGCCTGGTGAAGCGCGTGCTGACGCGGCAGATGGATGCCGAGCCGGATGCTGATCTGTTCGCCCGCGCGCTGCCGGCTTATGAAAAGCACTACGGCGCGCATGTGAGCCGCAAGAGCCGCGCTTTCCCCGGCGTGGTGGAAGGCTTGGACGCCTTCAAGCAAGCTGGCTTTCGCATCGCCTGCATCACCAACAAGGCGGAGAAATTCACCGTGCCGCTGCTGAAAGACACGGGGCTCATCGATTACTTCGAATTGATTCTTTCCGGCGATAGCTTGCCCAAGAAAAAACCCGACCCCATGCCCCTGCTGCATGCATGCAAAGAATTCGGGATTCAGCCAGCCGATTTGCTGCTGATCGGCGACTCGCTCAATGACGCGCAAGCCGCGCGCGCCGCCGGCTGCCCGGTGTTCGTCGTGCCCTACGGCTACAACCGGGGCCGCGACGTGCGCGAGCTGGATGTGGATGCGATCGTGCCCAGCCTGCTGGATGCGGCGAAAGCTGTGGTAAAAGGCTAATGATGAAAAAGGAAATCACTCGCGTATTGCGATGGCGTTCCTAGCGCGCATGCTAGGGACGGGCCATTTTATCGCCCGAGTGATGACCTTTTTTCGGAACCAAGCCCATGACTGAACAAGCATTCAATCAGCTAGCACTTGCTGGCTACAACCGCATCCCCGTGGTGCTCGAGATGCCGGCTGATCTCGACACCCCTTTATCCGTTTATCTCAAACTCGCCAACCGGCCTTTTTCCTATCTGCTCGAATCGGTGCAGGGCGGCGAGCGTTTCGGGCGCTACTCCTTCATCGGCCTGCCGGCGCGGACGCGCTTGATCGTGCACGCGCATCAAGTCGCGGTCGAGACCGACGACTGCATCGTTGAAACGATCGAAACCGACGATCCGCTCGCCTTTGTGCAAAGCTTCTCCGCGCGCTATCGTGCCGCGACCTTGCCCGGTCTGCCGCGTTTCGGCGGGGGGCTGGTCGGCTATTTCGGCTACGACACCGTGCGCTATATCGAGAAGAAACTCGCTAGCGCACACAAGCCGGATGTGATCGGCGCGCCTGATATTTTGCTGTTGCTGTCGGAAGAATTGGCGGTGGTGGACAATGTATTCGGCAAGCTCTATCTCATCGTCTATGCCGACCCGAGCCAAGCCAACGCCTATGCTGAGGCGCAGCGGCGCTTGAATGAATTGCGCCGGCAATTGCGCGCGCCGGTGGAAGCGCCGCACAGCGTGCCGCTGCCGGCGCAGGAAGCGCAGTCCGAATTCGGCGAAGCCGCGTTCAAGGACGCGGTGGAAAAAGCCAAGCGCTACATCCTCGATGGCGACATCATGCAGGTGGTGTTGTCGCAGCGCATGAGCCAGCCCTTCGACGCGCATCCGCTCACGCTGTACCGCGCGCTGCGCAGCCTCAACCCTTCGCCCTATATGTTTTACTGCGACTTCGGCGCATTCCATGTGGTGGGCGCTTCGCCGGAAATTCTGGTGCGGCTGGAACA
>MEQN01000155.1:9689-9877 GCA_001770235.1 Betaproteobacteria bacterium RBG_16_58_11 | reverse complement strand
CAAGACCGCCGAAGAAGATCGTGCCTTGGCTGAAGATTTGCTGCGTGACCCGAAAGAGCGCGCCGAGCATTTAATGTTGATGGATTTGGGGCGCAACGATGTCGGGCGCGTGGCGCAAACCGGCAGCGTGCGCGTGACCGAAAACATGCTGATCGAGCGCTACTCGCACGTGATGCATATCGTCTCCA
>MEQN01000155.1:8714-9628 GCA_001770235.1 Betaproteobacteria bacterium RBG_16_58_11 | reverse complement strand
CGCCGGCACCGTGTCCGGCGCGCCGAAAGTACGCGCGATGGAAATTATCGATGAACTGGAGCCGACCAAGCGCGGCATCTATGCCGGTGCGGTGGGTTATTTGGCGTTTAATGGCGATATGGATCTGGCCATCGCCATCCGCACCGCGGTGGTCAAAGACGGCACGCTCTATGTGCAAGCCGGCGCGGGCATCGTCGCCGATTCCGTCCCCGCCAGCGAATGGACCGAGACCTGCAACAAAGCGCGCGCCGTGCTGCGCGCGGCGGAGTTGGCCTTGAGCGGCCTGGATACGCGGCATGAGTGAGGTAATGACATGCTCCTGATGATCGACAACTACGATTCCTTCACCTACAACCTGGTGCAATATTTTGGCGAGCTGGGCCAAGCGGTAGAGGTGTACCGTAACGACGAGATTGATCTTGACCGCATCGCTGCGCTCAAGCCCGATCACATCGTGATCTCGCCCGGCCCCTGCACGCCAAATGAAGCGGGCGTGTCGGTGCCGGTGATCAAACAATTCGCCGGCAAGATCCCGATTCTCGGCGTGTGCCTGGGGCATCAGAGCATCGGCCAGGCGTTCGGCGGCAAGATCGTGCATGCGAAGCAACTCATGCACGGCAAAACTTCCGAGATTCATCACAAGGATGTTGGCGTGTTCGCCGGCCTGCCCAGCCCATTCACCGCGACGCGCTATCACTCCCTGGTGATCGAGCGCGAATCCCTCCCCGAGTGTCTGGAGATTACCGCTTGGACGGACGACGGCGAGATCATGGGCGTGCGACATAAGACGCTGGCGGTGGAGGGTGTGCAGTTTCATCCGGAGTCGATCTTGACCGAGCATGGGCATGCGATGTTGGAGAATTTTTTGCGTTCTGCCCCCTCTCCCCAGCCCTCCCCCACGAGGGGGGAGGGAG
>MEQN01000155.1:298-8657 GCA_001770235.1 Betaproteobacteria bacterium RBG_16_58_11 | reverse complement strand
GGGAGGGAGCGTAAACACCCCTCCCCCTTGATGGGGGAGGGGCAGGGGAGAGGGTGAAAAATGAAAACACCGCTATTGCCGTTAGCCCGCTCCTTGCGCTCAAATCAAACTGATGCGGAGCGTTTGCTTTGGAGGCATTTGCGTGCAGGACGTTTGGAAGGCCATAAATTCAAGCGCCAACAACCGCTCGGGCCTTACATCGCAGATTTTGTTTGTTTCAAGGCGATGCTAGTCGTTGAGTTGGACGGTGGTCAGCATGCGGATCAAGTGAATGAAGATGCCGAACGAACCCGCTGGCTGACGTCGCAAGGTTATCGTGTGCTTAGATTTTGGAATAATGAATTGATCGAAAACATGGAAGGGGTGTGGGCTGTTATTTCGGCTGCGCTTTCACCCTCTCCCCAACCCTCTCCCCTCAAGGGAGAGGGGGCAAACGGAGGATGAAATGACCCCACAACAAGCCCTCACCGTCCTCATCGAAAAACGCGATCTCACCCGCGACGAGATGTTGTCCGTCATGCAGCAGATCATGGGCGGCGAGCTGACGCCGGTGCAAATCGCGGGCATCCTCGTCGCGTTGCGCGCCAAAGGCGAGACCGTGACCGAGATCGCCGCCGCCGCACAAGTCATGCGCGAGTTGTCTACCAAAGTGCCGGTGACGGGTACTGCGAATCTGGTCGATACCTGCGGCACCGGCGGCGACGGCGCGCACACTTTCAACATCTCCACCGCCAGCGCCTTCGTGGCGGCGGCGGCGGGCGTCAAAGTCGCCAAGCACGGCGGGCGCTCCGTCTCCAGCACCTGCGGCAGCGCGGATGTATTGGAAGCGCTCGGCGTCAACGTCAACCTCACGCCGGAACAAGTGGCCCAAGCCGTGCACGAAATCGGCGTCGGCTTCATGTTCGCGCCCAACCATCACAGCGCGATGAAACATGCCGCCCCGGTGCGGCGCGAGCTGGGCGTGCGCACGCTGTTCAATCTGCTCGGGCCGATGACCAACCCGGCCGGGGCGCAAAATCAAGTCATGGGCGTGTTTCACCGCGACCTGGTGCCCAAGCTCGCGCGCGTGCTGCAACAGCTCGGCAGCCGCCATGTATTGGTGGTGCACGCGGCGGATGGCTTGGATGAAATCAGTTTGGGCGGCGACACCTATGTCGCGGAACTGCGCGAGGGCGATGTGAGCGAATACACCCTGAACCCGCAGCAATTCGGTCTGGATAGCTGCTCCTCGGAAAAGCTCGCGGTGCACAACATCGACGAAGCCCGCGCCATGCTCTTATCGGTATTCGACAACCGCGATGGCCCAGCCAAGGACATCGTGGCGCTCAATGCCGGCGCGGCGATCTATGTAGGCGGTGCAGCCGCGACGCTGCAAGAAGGCATCGCCAAAGCGCAGGCCGCGATAGAAAGCGGCGCGGCGAAGGCGAAGCTGGAAGCGCTGGTGGTGTTTTCTCAGCGGTTTGTAAAAGCTTGAACCACGGAGTACACAGAGTACACGGAGGTTGATTGGATATTGGCGAGATCATAATCGGTGCTGCGATGAAGGTTCATACTGCGCTGGGGCCGGGATTGTTGGAAAGCGCCTATGAGGCGTGCTTGGCGTACGAGTTGGGAAAATTATCGCTTGATGTGAAACAGCAACTCCCATTACCGCTTGTATATGATGGGATCAAACTAGAAGTTGGTTACAAGGTGTACTCCGTGGTGAAAGTTTTTTAAAATGTCCGATATCCTCAACAAAATCCTCGCCGTCAAGGCAATAGAAATCGCCGCCGCGAAGCAGTCTGAGCCTTTCGAGGCCATGCGCGCCGCCGCCGAATTCGCACCGCCGCCGCGTGATTTTACTGGTGCGCTCCAAGCCAAAATCGCCGCCGGCCAAGCAGCCGTGATCGCCGAAATCAAAAAAGCCAGCCCCAGCAAAGGCGTGCTGCGAGCAGACTTCCGCCCCGGCGAAATCGCGGTGAGCTATGCCAAACACGGCGCCGCCTGCCTGTCAGTGCTCACTGACCAAGGCTTCTTCCAAGGCAGCCCCGATTATCTGCGCGAGGCTCGTGATGCTTGCGACCTGCCGGTGCTGCGCAAAGACTTCATGATCGATCCGTATCAAATCTATGAGGCGCGCGCCATGGGCTCGGATTGCATCCTGCTCATCGTCGCCGCCTTTGAAACTCCCTCTCCCCTGGCGGGAGAGGGCTGGGGAGAGGGGGAGAAGTTCGCGCTCAAGCGCATGCAAGAACTCGAAAACCTCGCCCACAGCCTCGGCATGGCCGTGCTGGTCGAGTCGCACGATGGCGCGGAGCTGGATGCCGCCTTGCAACTCACAACCCCCTTGATCGGCATCAACAACCGCAACCTGCGCACCTTCGAAACCAAGCTCGAAACCACGCTCGAACTCCTGCCGCGCATTCCCTCTGATCGCATGGTCATCACCGAAAGCGGCATCCTTACCCCCGAGGATGTGGTGCGGATGCGGCACAGCAGCGTCAATGCATTCTTGGTGGGGGAGGTATTCATGCGGGCTCCCGATCCGGGCGTGGAGCTTGCCCGTTTATTTGGTGGGATTGCTTAAGGTTTTGTTCTCAGGCTTAGCAAAGCTTGGCCCACCAAAATTTTTTTAAAACATAACAATGCAATTGATTTACATCGTTTTTCCAATTATGCTTATATTTCTTGATGGTTTATTGGAAAAGCAATGCAATACAATGTATTAAGCGATTTTCATTCAAAAACGCTAATTGATGCAAAACAGGTCTATGAAGCGCTGCGTACCATGCGGCAAGAGTCGCGTGCGTATGAAGGGTCTATGCACTGGAAAACCGTATCCGGCTCAGATTATTTGATCAAGAGTGTCCGGGGCGTCCAGCGCGGTGTTGGGCCAAGATCCCCAGAAACAGAGGAAATTTACCGTTCATTTACCGTCGGAAAAGCGGCGGCCGACAACCGGCTTAAGGGGGTGCTGGCCCGGCTTGCCGAGCAAGCGCGTGTTTGCAAGGCTGCCAGCATCAATCGGGTGCCATCCGTTCCGGCGAAAGTGCTGCGCATGCTTGACGCGCACGGTCTGCTGGGTAAGAACCTGATAGTCATCGGAACCAATGCCATGTATGCCTACGAGTCGGCTGCCGGCATCATGTTTGATTCAGCGATCATGGCAACAACAGACATCGATCTGATGATGGATGCCAGACTAAAATTAAAAATTGCGGCCAAAGAGCGCATTTCCGACGGCGGCTTGATGAGCTTGCTCAAGCAGGCAGATTCCTCGTTTTCGCCCGTTTACGAAAAAGGGTTTCGGGCGGTCAATCGCGATGGCTACTACGTTGATATCGTCAAGGCAGAGCCGTCGAGTCTTGGTGCCGGGGATACCCTGGAAGCCACCCCGATCAAGAGCCTCAATTGGCTGCTGTCTTCTCCCAAGTTCTCCGACATTGCAATCGGTTCGGACGGCGCACCCGTCCCAATCGTCTGCCCTGATCCGCGGGCATACGCCTTGCAAAAACTTTGGCTGTCATCGCAGCCAGATCGTGACCCGCTCAAAAAAGGCCGTGATCAGGCCCAAGCCTTTGCTGTCGCATCAGTCGTGACCAACCGAATGCCGCAACTCCCCTTCTTGCCGGACGATCTGCGGAGCTTCCCAAAGGAAATCATCGGTCTTGGCGATGAAAACGAGCTTGGGCGATTGGCCCGATCATTTGGGATTGAAATCTGACCATTATCTTGTTGCAGTAGGGGCGAGGCATGCCTCGCCCGCCCTGATGATTAGGGCGATATCTCTGGCCCATGCAACGAATATCGCGTGCGGTGCGTAGCGCCGGCTTCCAGCCGGCAAGATTGGCCAGGCTAAGCGTTGCCGAAGAAAGCTTGTGATGCGTTTTGCTTCACTCTTGTCGAGTTTCGCGAGTTGCTTGGCCGCAGTGGCCGTCAGCTCAATCCGCCAAGCCAAGATCGCGCTCCACTTCCGCTAGCGTGAAAACGCGCTCCTCGCCCTTGCGGACGCTTTCCATCGTCGCGGCAGCCAGGTAGTAGTCTTCCAGGTCTTCAAGGCCATTCTTGACCAGTTCGCGCAGGTAATACGCCTTGGTGCGGCCCGTCTGTGCAGCCAGGCGGTCTAGCCGTAGCTCGGTCTCAGGATCAAGCCGGATTGAAGTTGCCATGAGATACCCCTTATGAATCGTGCATTCACAAGCCAAGCTCGCTATGCGAACCGAGACGCACTAGCCGTAGGGTGTCACCTTCCGGTTTCTGGTAGATCAGCACCAGGTCTGGCTTGACGTGGCAATCGCGGTGATCACTCCAGTCGCCGGTAAGCGGGTGATCGCGGTGGCGCTCTGGCAGGGGCATATCGGCGGCAAGAAATTTTAAGACTTGGGATAAGAGCGCTTCAAAGTCTCGATGTTTGGGCGCCGCCTTCACCTTCTTATAATCGCGCTTGAAAGCGTTGGTTGGTTCAATCCGCCGCATTCAGATCCGTCATCAGATCTTCTACGGTGGCGAACGAAGGCAGATTGCCCCGGCGCGCCTCCTTCATAGCCTCAATGGTTTCGGCGTTCGGGACCAGCGGCTCGAAGGGTAGCGCCTTTTCCCGGGCGATTCGAGTCATCATGATTCGAAAAGCATCGGATACGGTAAGTCCCATCGCCGCCAGCACGATGGTGGCCTCTTCCTTGATACGCTCGTCGATTCGAGCACGAACCACAGCGTTTTCAGACATGGCTTAATCCTCCGGAGATGTTGAGCTACATTGTGGCTCAATGTATTTTGGATTGTCAATATCGAATCTGGACGGATACGCGAAATCAAACAAAGAATTTAAGTTTGGGCTTCAGGTTTCCTTAAGTAGCGCAAGCATCCTTGCTTGCATGCCGGCTGGAAGCCGGCGCTATCGGAACTCGAATTCGCCTCGAATCGATCTTCGCTTATCACCTTTTGGCGCGCTGTAGGAGCGGGCTTGCCCGCGATGGATCGTGATGCTCGGCGGGGTAGCGAGTAGAAGGTAAAGCCCTGACCCTCAATTTCCATGTGTTTTGGATTATCAATCAGGGTTGGCATATTTGAAGTGTTTAGCGGATTTAACGGTAAACTTCGCGCCGGTTTCCGATCTTCACAACGAGGATGCGCAAAGCGCCGTCCTCGATGCAGCTGATGATTCGGATGTCTCCTACTCGGTACTTCCAAAGGTCGCCCAAGCGTGATCCTTTGAGGGCTTCGCCGATACTGCGCGGGTCATCCAAGAGGGCTACTCTCTCATTCAAAAAAGCCAAGATACGACGCGCTATCTGGGGGTCGAGCTGGTCAAGGTTTTTCTGGGCCAGCGAAGACAGTTCAACCTTCCATGCCATAGCGTTTCATCACTTCTGCAAGGGGTGCAGGGATAGACTTACCGGAACGAATTTCCTCCAGTTCACGCTCGGCAAGGTACAAATCTTCAAGATCATCCAGTTGATTTTCGATAGCCTGCATGACGTAAAATTTCTTGGTGCGCCCGGTTTGGGCAGACAGATTCTCTAAGCGTGTTTCGATGGCTTCGGGTAGTCGAATCGAGTAGGTCATAGCAAGGCCCTTTCTGTGTAATATTTGTAATGCACGTATTACATAATAGCAAAAAAAAGCCGCTGTGCAAAGCGACCTAGCTTCTCAGTCAGTCATCGTGCACAGAATGCCTTGCACCTTAGCTTGGATCTCTTCCAGCTTCTGGATTGACAAGATCGTTGCAGTCCTCAGTCTTCCTTGCCCTGGATCAATGTCGTAACTTAATTCTGCTAGATACGTTGAAATAGATAAATTTTACCTAATTTCCATATTGATCTTATGTTGCAAAAACACAACAACCATCCCCGCCATGTTGCAAAAATCCCATAAATAACTTGTCATCCATCTAGCCGCCTAGGCAAAATGGCTCCAACTTCTCTGCAGAGAGGTTTTACCAGGTGTAGGTGCAGATAAGGATTTAAAAATTCCCGATTTGCAACTCGTTAACTCAAACAGGAGAGATACATGAACAAGAAATTACTAGCCGTAGCAATCGCTGGTGCGTTTATCGCCCCGGCCGCAATGGCGGACACTAGCAACGTAGTGATTTTCGGTAAAATTCAAGTCGAAGCCGCCAATTCCAACAACGGCTCTGCCTCTGGCGTTGGCTCAACCGCCGGCACCAACGGCTACCGCAGCGCCAAGATCAACTCCAGCCAAAACACCGAGCTGGGCTTCAAGGGCACCGAAGATCTGGGCAATGGTCTTTCCGCCATTTGGCAAGTCGCGGTGGACGTGCGTGTGGATGGTACTGACTCCACTGCTACAGCTGTTTCCGGTCAAAACTTCGGTTCGCGCAACACCTATGCCGGCTTGGCAAGCAAGACCGTGGGTACGGTCATCCTGGGTAAGCACGACACCCCGTATAAGACCTCTACCGGCCCGCTGGATCTGTTTACCGGCACCAGCGCCGACTACAACACCTTGATGGGCTCCAACGGCTTCACCGTGGCCTCCAGCACGACTTCAACCACCGCCCCGACGTTCGATGCTCGCCCGGGCAACCTGGTGATGTACACCTCGCCGAAGTTCAACGGCTTCGACGTAAAAGCCGCTTGGAGCGCGACCAACGAGACGAACACTACTGCGAACAGCGGTAGCGTTACCAATAAAGGCAACATCTGGTCCTTGTCCGCCAACTATGCGAATGGCCCAATCTTCGCGACCTTCGCACATGAAGAGCAAAAGGCTGCCCGGAACAACCTGGCTTCTTCTACTACCTTAGTGGGATATTCCGCAACTAATCAAGCAGTCAAGGGCAAGGCCACCAAACTTGGCTTTGGCTACAACTTCGGCGCGACCAAGGTGGGTGTGATCTGGGAACGCGTCAAGGATAACGCCAACGCAGCCAGCAACGCTACGGACTACAGCGGCTTTGGCCTCACCAACTCGCGCGACCGTAAAGCCTGGTATTTGGGCGCCGCGCACAGCATTGGTAAGACCACGATGAAGCTCGCTTATACCCACATGGGTGACATGGATGGCCTGAGCGAGTCCGGCGCCAAGCAATGGGCTCTCGGTGCTGACTATGCATTTTCCAAGCGCACTTCCGTGTACGCCTTGTACACCAAGATGAGCAACGAGCGGAACGCAGCTTATAGCCTGGGCCAAGGCGGCACCTCTTTGGGTACCAACGTCGCAGGCACCACCGGTGGCGCTGGTACCGCCAGCGGTGGCGCCGACCCTTCCGCCCTTGCGGTTGGTATGATCCACACGTTCTAATTTCGCCTCAAGCGAAGTTTGATCGAATTGACGGGCGCCTTCGGGCGCCCGTTTTTTTATGGTGCTCCCGGCAGGGCGCTCATTGCGAATACCAATTCCAGGCGGATGCCGTGTTAACCGGTAAGCATGACGCTTGACGTTATGTAACGTGTTACGTTATAGTTGCTCCGTGATTGAAGACTTCAAGGACAAGGAAACCGAACGCGTGTGGTCGGGGATCGGTTCTCGTCGCTTACCCGCCGACATTCAGCAGGTCGCGAGGCGGAAACTTCGGATACCACCAGCCAACCGGCTGGAGGCGCTGAAGGGGGCGCGCAAGGGGCAATACAGTATCCGCATCAACGACCAGTGGCGCATCTGCTTCGTCTGGCGCGAGGGCAATGCGGCGAATGTCGAGATCGTCGATTATCACTGACTAAGGAGGTGTACATGAAAAAACTCAAGAACGTGCATCCGGGTGAAGTGCTTCTGGAGGAGTTTCTGAAGCCTTTGGGTTTAAGCCAGACGCGTCTGGCGCAGGCCATGGGTGTCCCGCCGCGGCGCATCAACGAAATCGTTTTGGGGAAGCGCGCCATCACTGCGGATACGGCGGTGCGGCTGGCGCGAGCGTTGGGCGCTTCGGAAGGTTTCTGGATGGGGCTGCAGGCGGACTACGAGCTTGAGGAAGCCCGCGCCTTGCTGGGCGAATACCTGGATCGCGTGCCCCGGCTGGCGGCGTAGGAATACGCGGCAGCGAGCTGGAAATCGGCGCATAAAACTATCCCTCGCCCCTTCAGCGGAGAGAAGTAGTAGATAACCTTTTCTGACTAGCAATGAAACTCAGCCAGATTAAACCAGATTTGCCGGCTAGTATGCCGGTGGTACGGTAAGGGCGAGGCATGCCTCGCCCGCATGAGAACTCGCGCCCGCAAGGTAGAGGGTCACAAGGTAGAGAAGGTAGAGGGTCAGGCCTTTACTTGATATCTCTGTGATCGATATCCGCCAGCGTTCCGAATTCACAAATTCTAATTTGGCGTAAGCTGAGTTAGGTTGTATGTAGCCTTGAAACGGGCGCCTTCGGGCGCCCGTTTTTTTTGTGCGCCCAGCATGGGCGCACTCTTGTGGGTGCAAG
>MEQN01000155.1:0-147 GCA_001770235.1 Betaproteobacteria bacterium RBG_16_58_11 | reverse complement strand
GCTCTTGTGATCAAGGCGAGCAAGCGTAAATGGACAATTGTGCGGAGAAGGAGTGCGTTCTTACCAAGGCATTGCCTAACTGGTGGCGCTATTCTTACCAGCACCCCCAGTTTTCGTGGGGGAACCTATTGAGCTTTTCATAATTCA
>MEQN01000154.1:11586-15549 GCA_001770235.1 Betaproteobacteria bacterium RBG_16_58_11 | reverse complement strand
CCCGCGCACAGTTGAAGCAAGTGTTCGATGCGATTCGGGAGTTGATGACGCCACCAGCGGTACCCGCTAAACGCCCCATCGGATTTGTGACGCTGGAGGAGAAACCAGCCAAACCGAAAGCAGCTAAAGCCAAAAGACTGATTCGGCAGAGCTAATGAATAACACAACAACCAAGGAAAAGGTGTCAGGCTTTGGTTATTGGATTATTTTTCGTAGCCTACAGCCTGCCAATCGCAGCCGTCGGTAACCACAAAGTCAAAGGCGCTTCCGGCAAGCGCTCGAATTCATAGCGCTCATACCAGCCGCGCGCCTTTTCATCCTTGGCGTCCACGACCACGCCAATCATCCCGATTTCTTCGGAAAGCCGTAGACACCGTTGCAAGGCATCGGCCAGGAGCAATTCACCAAGCCCTTGGCGCTGGTGGCGCGTATCCACCGCCAAACGCGCCAGCCGCGCGACCGGGAGCGGGAAATTTGGAACGCAATAGTGTCAGGCTTTGGTTATCAATAGTGTCAGGCTTTGGTTATTGGATTATTTAACAGCCTACAGCCTGCCAATCGCAGCCGTCGGCAACCACAAAGTCAAAGGCGAATCCGGCAAGCGCTCGAATTCATAGCGCTCATACCAGCCGCGCGACTTTTCATCCTTGGCGTCCACGACCACGCCGATCATCCCGATTTCTTCTGAAAGCCGCAGGCAACGTTGCAAGGCGTCGGCCAGGAGCAATTCGCCAAGCCCTTGGCGCTGGTGGCGCGTATCCACCGCCAAACGGGCCAGCCGTGCGACCGGGAGTGGGAAATTCGGGAATCGGCTGAGCTGTTTCGCCGGCAGGTTTTCTTTGCGGATGGCCGACATGGCCAGAGTGTAGAAACCATGAATCGCGACGCCATCGGCTGCCACATAGCTGCGGCTCACGTTTGCCTCGGCATGCTGCCGCGCGAAGCGGCGCAGGTAGGCATCGAGCGCCTCCACCCCGCAAGAAAAATTTCGCCGGTCGTGAAAGGCCGTTAGCGGCTCTATCTTTCCCTGGAAACGCAAACTCAAGGCTTGCTTTGCTGCCAGTTGCGATGACGCTTCATAGCGGAAGCCAGTTTCGGTCTGGGCTTCTCGGTGTTGTCCAAGGCCTTGACGAAGGCGCGCCAATCGCGGGGGGTCAGCGTGATCGATTCGTTTTCGGTCAAAATTTGCTTGGCGCGCTCCTGCGCCGCACCTAACAAAAAAGCGCTGACCGATAAGCCGGCGGTCGAGGCTGCGCGGACGATCAGCTCCTTGATCTCGGGTGAAGTGCGCAGGTCGATGCGCTCATTGGGTAGCGTGCTTGGCATGGCAGGGCCTTCTGTACGGAAAATATACGGAATCATCCTAACATGGCCCTTTAGCGGCTGCAACAGCGCCATCGGATATGGACTCAATCAGCACCTACCGCCGAACCAACCCCACCGGCACCCACGCTTCCGCCCCGAGCAGCCACGTTTCATCCTCATCGCGCTTCTTGTCTAAATAGCGCGGCATCGCAAACCGGTAAAACAAATAAGCTAGTAACATGGCTCTCTCCTTAAAACAATTCCAAACAAATTGGGAACACTTCTATCGTCATGCCCGCGCAGGCGGGCATCCAGTCGGTGTTTGCGTTGCCGCCGCTTTTTTTCTACCTGGGTCCCCGCCTGCGCGGGGACGACGGATTTTTCCGAACGACATTAGCCATCGTTAGCGCGCTGCTTCTGCTCAAACACTTGCTTCCAATTCACTTTCGCCGTGACTTGCATCAACACAAACAAGGTCAATATCGCGCCCACGGTGATGGTCAAGCCGGTCAGCCCCTTGAAGAAAAAGGCATAGGAAAACAGCACCAGGTACACGACTTGCGCCAAGCCCGCGTAGCCGAAGGCAAAGCGATTGCCGAAGATCAAGCGCAAGTAGCTCACCACCAGGAACACCGACACGGCGGCGGATAGCCCGAACGCCCAAATAAATTCGAGTTGATCTGCTAAGTAAGCGAGCAGCAGATGGAAGGCGAAGAACGCCGCCGAGATGAACGCGAAGTGCATGGGGTGAATGTCGATTTGCTTCATCACCCCGATCACCAACATGGCCACCATGAAGAACAGCAGCGACACCGGCGCAAAGTAAGCGATCTCTCCCGCAAGCGGCCCCGGTTGCAGCTTTTGCGGCATGACCATGCCAATGTTGGCGCCGGATACCAAGTGTTTGTAGTCCCAGGTCAAGCGCCAGCCAGTGGCGATTTTTTCTTTCACGCCGGGCGCCAGACCATCGGCGGGAAAATCGATGTCGCGGAAATTGGTATCCATGCTGAGTTGAAAGTTTTTAACTTCACCTACGCCGGAGCCGAATTGATAGCGCCAGGAATCCAGGCCCTGCGAGCGATAGCCGACCTCGACTTGCACCGCCTCGCCGGGCGCTAAGCTGACCACGCCATTTACGATCCCGCCGCTCGGCGTCGGCGCGAATTTCCATTCTTTGCCGTGCGCGCGAAAAACGAAATCGTCATACACCGCTTGCTTGTCGGGAAAAGGAAAAGAGATCGTGATGTCGCGCGCCTTGCCGCTATCGTTCACGAAACGATACTGTCCAGCGTATTTCACTTTATACGTGGCGTACCATAACAAGCCCTTTTGCCGATGCGCCAAATCAAAATCGGTTTTGATTTGGCTGGATTCAAGCGGGATGAGGCACTTCAATTCATTTTCGACCAGCTTGACCTTGCGATTGCCTTCCTGATCTTCGCTCTCGACGCGCTGGGTTTGTTTTTCGGTGAAGCTTGCATGGGGTGCGGTTTGGATTTGCGCACCGCCCCATAGGCCGGTCACGCCATCTTTTAAGCGGCCATCGGTTTCATGCGTGCGGCTGAAAATACTGCCGCCCAAAATCATCCATGCCAGCGCGGTCGCGCCGAATACCAGGGCAATCGCAATGAGTCGCTTCGTCATTACGCCACCTCCGCGCCGGGCAGGCCGGCCCAGGTGGTGCGCACGCGCTTACCGCCGTCACCGGTTATGACTTCGTCGTTTGAAATAGCCTTTGGTACCGACAGCAAAATCACCGCCGAACTCAGCAACATGGCAGCGACCATGCCGGTGGCCAGACTCGCCAGCATGAAGCGTAAAAAATCGGTGTAAACGGTGCGGGTGAAAACGGTGGCGGATTTTGTGTTCATGGCAGCGCTCCTTGCGTGTGGGTGACGCTGCCCATTTAAGCCCCCAAATCGGGCGTGGGCCGGGGCAATGCAGGCATGCCGGGGATGAATTGTGGCGAAATCGTGGCAGCGGATTTGGCCCGCTTCACACGCGAGCGAGATCGGGTATAGTCGCCGCCATGGGAAGAACGATTGCGATTGTGGAAGACGAGCCGGCGATTCGGGCCAACTACGCCGACGCGCTGCGCCGCCAGGGCTACGAGGTGGCCGCCTACGCTAACCGGCGCGAGGCGATGACCGGCATGCAAACGCGGCTGCCGGATCTGGCGATCATCGATATCGGCCTGGAAGACGAAATCGATGGCGGCTTTACCTTGTGCCGTGATTTACGCGCCAAGTCGGAAAAGCTGGCGATCATTTTTCTGACGGCGCGCGACAGCGATTTCGACACCGTGGCCGGCTTGCGCATGGGAGCGGACGACTATCTGACCAAGGACGTGAGCCTGCCGCATTTACTGGCGCGCATCAGCGCGCTATTCCGGCGCATGGATGCCGTGGCGACGCACGCCGATGCGGACGAAATTTTAACGCGCGGCAAATTGGTGCTGGATTTAAAGCGCATGGCAGCGACCTGGTACGGTCACGCCGTACCGCTCACGCTCACCGAATTTTGGATGGTGCATGCACTGGCGAAATTCCCCGGCCACTTGAAAGACCGCGACCACCTCATGAGCGAAGCCAAGCTCACGGTGGACGATGCCACGATCACCTCGCACATCAAACGCATTCGCAAAAAATTCGCCGCGCT
>MEQN01000154.1:11225-11429 GCA_001770235.1 Betaproteobacteria bacterium RBG_16_58_11 | reverse complement strand
TGTATGGGGCAGATTCCTCCCTTTGACAAAGGGAGGACAGGAGGGATTTATCTGGCCGGTACCTACAACTTTTGATTCATAGAATTTAAATAGCATGATCACCCCACGCTTCAGCATCCGCGCAAAACTACTGCTCGTCTCGCTCACCCTGCTCGCGGTGCCCTGGGTCGGGCTCTCGTTTGTGAAGGAAGTGGAACGCGCGCT
>MEQN01000154.1:2368-11137 GCA_001770235.1 Betaproteobacteria bacterium RBG_16_58_11 | reverse complement strand
ACGCTTCGCCCTGGCATGAGCCGGGTGATTTGTATCTGTTTGCGCTGCCATCGGCCCTGGAGGTGGATGGCGCGGCATCCGATTGGCCCGCCAGTTTGTCTGCGCACACTTACGCGCTCGCCCCCGCTTCTGATTCCACACCGGCCAGCAACGCCGCTTTCAAACTGCGCCTCGGCCAGCATGGCGCGTATGTTTATGCGCTGATCGAAGTAAGCGATGCGCAAGTGCATTACCGCGCGGCGCAAAGCCGGTTGATCGAGCAAGCCGACCATATCGAATTTGCGCTCACCACGCCCGAGGGAGAATTCAAGCGTTTTAGCGTGAGCACCGTGCGTCCCGGCACCGGCCCGGCGCATGCGGTGCAATTTCAGGGCGGTAAACTTGCCTTGGGCGAGCCCGAGCCGCGCATCACGGCGGTGTGGCGCGAAACGCCCATTGGCTACAACGTGGAACTGTCCTTGCCGCAGTCGCTGCTGGGCGAAAAACTGGCTTTCGCCAGCGCGGATGTGAGCGCGCCGGAGGCTGGGATCAGCGTGTGGATCAATACCTCGACTGTGACACAACGCGAAGGCATGGGCCGCTTGATCGTGCCCTCGCCCGAGATTCAGCAAGTGGTGCAAGGCCTGGGGCGCGCGACGAGCCGGATACGGGTGGTGGATAAAAGCCAGCGCGTGATCGCGGAAATGGGCAGCTTGAAGCAGGCGCAGCAAGCCTTGGCCCCAGCACAACCGTCGCTGTTCGAACGCATCAAGGCGCACACGCTGCGGCCGATCTATGCGCGTTTGCTGCAACAGCCCACCGACGCCTTTACTGACGACACCGCGAAAGCGCCGCGCCTTGAGACCCGCGAAATCGAGAGCGCACTGCGCGGCGTGGCGCAAACCGGGCGGCGCGCAACGCTGGATGGTAAAGCGGTGATCGTCTCCAGCGCGCATCCGATTTGGGTGCAGGATCAAATCATCGGCGCGGCGGTGTCGGAGGAAACCACGAATAGCGTGCTCACCCTGCGCAACCAAGCGCTGGAAAAACTGTTTACCAGCGTGTTGGCGGTGTTCTTGATCGTCGCGCTGGGCATGCTGCTCTTCGCTTCGCGCTTGTCCTATCGCATCCGCAAATTGAGCCTGGAGGCCGAGGCGGCGATCGACGCCAAGGGGCGCGTGCTGGGCGGCTTGAAGCAAAGCGCTGCGGCCACGGATGAGATCGGCGATTTGTCGCGCGGCTTTTCCAGCGTGCTGGAACGGCTCGGGCAGTACAACCACTATCTGGAGAATATGGCTTCGCGCCTCTCGCATGAATTGCGCACGCCGATCGCGGTCGTGCGCTCGTCGCTCGACAACCTGGCGCAACAGCCGGTGCCGGATGAGGCCCGGATCTATATGGAACGCGCGCAGGACGGCATCCGCCGCCTGAATACCTTGCTTACCCGCATGACCGAGGCGCAGCAACTGGAGCAGGCACTGCAAAGTACCGAGCGCGAATCATTTGATCTGACCCCGGTAGTCGCCGGTTGCATGGAAGGCTATCGCGGCGCATATCCTGGCGTGACTTTCAATTTGCGCATCCCGTCGGAGCCGATTTTCTTGTCCGGTGACCCCGACTTGATCGCGCAGATGTTGGACAAGCTGGTTTCGAATGCGGTGGATTTTTACCGCGCGGGAAGTTCGATCGACTTAGCACTCGCGCGCGACAAGCAACAGGCGGTGCTCACACTCTCGAACGAAGGCCCACCTCTGCCGGCGGAGATGGCGGGGCAACTATTCCAATCCATGGTCTCGGTACGGCCGCACCAGACAGACGACGAGCCGCATTTGGGCTTCGGCCTCTACATCGCACGCCTGATCGCTGAATATCACGGCGGCGGCATCCGTGCGGAGAATCGCAAGGATGGGGCGGGAGTCGTGGTGACGGTAAGCATGCCCGTGGCTTGATCGCCCCTCGTAGCGCCGGCTTCCAGGCGGCATGCCGGCAAGATGCCGGCGCTACAAAATCACCATAAAGTCAGCGCGTTATCCGCCGTTAATCTAGCCACAAGCCATGATTACGCGCCCGCTCAAAGATGTCGCCGCTTGGGTCGCGTATTTTGACCAAGCGGACATTCCGGTGCTCACCCGCACCCAGACGGCGCTCGTCCAGTTCAAGGACAACGAGGACAATCTGAATGGGCGCGAATTGGCGGATGCGATCATGCACGATCCGCTGATGACCTTAAGGGTGCTGCGTTATCTGCACACCCATCGCAGCAAGCGGCAGGCGATGGAAATTACCACCATCGCGCACGCCTTGATGATGCTCGGCACCACGCCCTTCTTTCGCCATTTCGCGCGTTTGCCCAGCATCGAATCCACGTTGAAGGATCATCCGGACGCGCTGCTCGGGGTGATGCACAGCATGAGCCGCGCGCGCCATGCCGCGCTGTACGCACAGGATTGGGCGATGCTGCGGCATGACATGGAATCGGATGAAGTCGTCATTGCCGCGCTGTTGCGCGATCTGGCCGAAATATTGATGTGGTGTTTTGCGCCGGAGCCCATGCTTAAAATCCGCGCCTTGATGCAGGCCAATCCACGGTTGCGCAGCTCTGATGTGCAAAAGCATGTGCTTGGCTTTCGCGGCCAGGAGCTGCAACTCGCCTTGGCCGAACACTGGCACTTGCCGAAGCTCTTGCAACTGCTGATGGACGAAGAGCACGCGAATCAGCCACGCTCAAAAAACGTGGCGCTCGCCTGCCGTCTGGCAAGGCATTCCGCAAACAATTGGTTCGATGCCGCGCTGCCGGACGATTACAAAGAGATCGGCCAGCTCTTGAATTTGCGCGAAGAAGAAGTGCATGAGCGCATTCAGCGCATCGCCCTGCAAGCGGCCAAGAGTTGGACCTGGTATGGCGTCGCGCCGGCTGCGGCGTGGCTGCCGCTGCTCCCTACTCTTTCATAATCTCCAATTCCAGCAACACCGGCGCGTGATCCGAAGGCCGCTCCGCCTTGCGCGCTTCCTTGTCGATGCGCGCCGTCTTGCAGGCCGGGGCCAACGGCGCGGAAACCAGGATATGGTCGATGCGCAATCCCCTATTGCGGCGAAAGGCATTCATGCGGTAATCCCACCACGAGAACGATTTCTCCGCTTGTTCGAATAAGCGGAAGCTGTCCTGCAAGCCGAGTTGGATCAACGCTTGAAACGCCGCGCGCTCCGGCTCGGAGCACAGCACTTGACCCGCCCAGGCTTGCGGGTCATGCACATCACGATCTTCCGGCGCGATGTTGTAATCGCCCAGCAGCACAAGTGGGGGGTGGGTTTTCAACTCGGCTTCCAGCCAAGCCGTCAGCGCCTGGAGCCAAGCGAGCTTGTATTGGTATTTGTCGGAATCGACGCTCTGGCCATTGGGAATATAGATATTCACGATGCGCACGCCGTCCACGGTGGCGGCCAGGACACGCTTTTGTTCGTCCGCCAATCCGGGGATGCCCACTTGCACATCCTGCTGCGGCACACGGCTCAAAATCGCTACACCGTTGTAGGTTTTTTGCCCGGAGAAGCTGGCCTGATAGCCGGCGGCGTTCAATTCCGCAAGCGGGAAATTTTTATCTTCTTGCTTGGTTTCTTGCAGGCACAACACGTCGGGCTGATTTTGCGCCAGCCATTCCAGCACCTGCGGCAATCGCACCTTGAGCGAGTTGACGTTCCAAGTCGCGATTTTCATTGCTTCAACCTAAAAAATTCTTGCCAGCGCGCAACCTGCTCAACGGTGCCTTTTTTACTTCGATCCGATTTAGTAGCTTTTTCGTCCGCCGTCTTCAGGCTTCGGGCTGGCGGGGGTGTTGGCGGCGGGCGGCGTTTCGGCTTTGCCCGGCTCGGCCGGTTTCGGCTGCTGCCCCCGGGGGAAGGGATTGCTCTTGGGATAACCGGCTTGATCCAGCGCTACGGCCCACGCCGATTCGTCAAAGCCTTTTAGCTGTGTGCTGCCGATCTGCAACAGGGGAATAAAACTATCCTTAGTAATCTTTTTGAAAAGTTCCGCGTCGGCCGGGTTCTTGCCGGGCAAGCGCTCGCTATAGGGAATGCCGCGCTTGGCCAAATAGGCTTTGGCTTGGGTGCATGCCTCGCCGCAATCGCCGGTATAGAGCGTCACCGGGAAATTTTTTGCGGCTTGCTGCGTCGCATAGGGCAGGTCGCCTTGAATGAGGTTGCCGCCGAATTTTTTCTCTTCCACTTTCTTGGCTTCATTGGGCGGCGGCGGTTGATCGGTGTAATGCACTTTGCCGTCCTTATCCACCCAGCGATACATTTCCGCTTGCGCGGTCGCGCCAAATAAAAGCATCAGTATCAATAAAAAAATGGGCGTTTTCATTTTATATCCTCAGTCCGTTCAGCTTCTTTCGATAGTAAGCCTGCAAGCCGCCCATGCCAAGCAGGATGCCCAGCGCCAATCCGCCGAGGCCAGCTCCAATGAACATCCCCATCGAAGCCGCCTCTCCTGGATTGCGGCTTTGCTTGAGCTCGGCTTGGGCTTTGGCAATTTCCGCTTTTAACTCTTCCAGCGAGGGATTCGGCGCCGTCTGCTTTGCGGACGCGGGCGTAATCTTCACAAAGCGCAGCGGGAGCCACCCCACGTCGCCTTCATGGGTTTTAACCTGGACATAGGCTTGCTCCTGGCGCAGCACCTCGACTTCAGTGCCCGGCTCCAAAGCCTTGACCACGCGATAAGTATCCAGCTTGCCGCTGCGCAGATTGACGCGCGTGCCTTCCACCACGGTGGCGGTATCCGCCAACACGGGCAAGGCCCAGATCAGCCCTAAAAGAAGCATTAAAACCTTCATTGGCTCAATTCGTTACGTGAATTTCTTCATGTAATATCATACGCGCCGGGCCAAATCAAGGGCTTTATGCCTCCACCATACCCGAATGGCGCAGCAGGGCATCGATGGTCGGCTCGCGTCCACGGAATGCGACGAATGATTCCAAGGCCGGCCGGCTGCCGCCCCGCCCCAATATCTCGCTCCAGAAACGATGCCCCACCTCGGCGCTCAACACGCCGTTTTCTTCGAACAGGCTGTAGGCATCGGCCGACAGCACCTCGGCCCACTTGTAGCTGTAATAACCCGCGGCATAGCCGCCGGCGAAGATGTGGGAGAAGTTGTTGGGGAAGCGATTGAAAGCCGGCGGCCGGATCACCGCCACCTGCGCGCGCACCTCGTCCAGCAATTGCAACACGCTGCGCCCCCCCTGAGGATCGAAGTCATCATGCAGACGCATATCGAAGAGCGCGAATTCGATTTGGCGCATGGTGAATAAGCCACTTTGGAAATTTTTCGCCAGCAGCATTTTGTCGTACAGCGCGCGCGGTAACGACTCACCCGTCTCCACATGGCGCGTCATGTGACGCACCACATCCCATTCCCAGCAAAAATTTTCCATGAACTGCGAGGGCAGCTCGACCGCGTCCCACTCCACGCCGTTGATGCCGGATACGCCTAGGTCTTCAATCTTGGTGAGCAAGTGATGCAGGCCATGGCCGAACTCATGGAACAAGGTGATCACTTCGTCATGCGTGAACAGCGCCGGTTTACCGCCGACCGGAGCAGAAAAATTGCAGGTGAGATAAGCCACCGGCGTTTGAATTTTCTCCGCTTTGCGTCGACGCGTGATCGCATCATCCATCCAAGCCCCGCCACGCTTGTTTTTGCGCGCATACAGGTCGAGGTAAAACTGACCGACGAGTTGCCCAGTGTGATCAGTGATGGAGAAGAAACGCACATCCGCATGCCAAGTGGGCGCGTGGGTTGCGTGAATCTTCAGCCCGTATATCGTCTCCACCAGCTTAAACATGCCGGGTAGCACCGTGGACTCGGGGAAATATTGCTTCACCTCCTCATCCGAGAAACCATAGCGCGCCTCGCGCAATTTCTCCGAGTAATAGCCGATGTCCCAGGCATCTAGTTCAGACATGCCGAATTTTTCCGCAGCGAAGGCGCGCACTTCATCTAAGTCTTTTTGCGCGAAAGGCTTGGCGCGCTGTCCCAGGGAATTTAGGAAATCCATTACCTCGGCCGGTGTCGCAGCCATCTTGGTGGCGAGCGAAACTTCAGCATAACTCTTGTAGCCGATCAGGTGCGCGGCCTCCTGGCGTAGCGCGAGAATCTGCCCGATCAAGGGCGTGTTGTCCCACTCGGCTTTGCCGAATTCGGAGGCGCGCGTCACATAAGCGCGGTACAACTCCTCGCGCAGGGCGCGGTGCTCGGCGTATTGCATCACGGGCATATAGGAAGGCCCATGCAGCGTGAATTTCCAGCCCGGCTTGCCATCGGCGGTGGCTGCTTCTTGCGCCGCTTGCAACACATCGGCGGGAAGACCGGCGACGTCGACTGCGTGCTCGACATACTTTGCATAGTCGTTGGTGGTGTCGAGCAAGTTTTCCTCGAAGCGCGCGGAGAGCGTGGCCAACTCCTCCTGAATCGCCTTGAAACGTTCTTTTTGATCTTCCGGCAACTCTGCGCCGCCGAGCCGAAAATCGCGCAGTTCGTTTTCGATGATCTTTTTCTGCGCCGAGCTTAGTTGCGCAAATTCGGAGGAAGCTTTGATCGCCTTGAATTTGTCAAAGAGCTTTAGATTCTGCGACAGCTCGGCATAGTACTCGGTGATCTTCGACAGATTGGCGTTATAGACCTCACGCAGCTCGGGGCTATTCACCACCGAATTCATGTGCGACACCTGCGACCAAGCGCGCGATAGATGCTCATTCGAATCTTCCAAGGGCAGCACGAAGCTTTTCCAAGTCGGCGCGCTCGCATCGGCGGTCAAGGTCGAAACCAGCGCGCGATTGTTTGCCAACAATTGCTCGATCGCCGGGTTGACGTGCTCCGGCTTGATCTCGGCAAAGCGCGGCAGGCCGGAAAAATCCAGTAAGGGGTTCATGGTTATCTTTCGAGGAAATCAATGCGCCATTATACTAGCCATCAACGGAGGCGTCGGGCGTCAGGGGTCAGGCGTCAGTTAGCGCCACGAAACTCAAGGCTTTTCACCATGAACATCATCCCCCATCACGACATCCATCCCACTATTCCCGCCAGCGTTTACGTTCACCCCAGCGCGCAAATCATCGGCGAGGTCACGCTCGGCGAAAACGCTTCGGTCTGGTGCGGCGCGGTGATCCGCGGCGACGTGAACAGCATCAGCATCGGCGCCGGCAGCAACGTCCAAGACCTATCAGTACTGCATGTCTCGCACAAAAGCGTCAGCGACCCGAACGGCGCGCCGCTCGTCATCGGTGAGCGTGTCACCGTCGGCCACAGCGTCATCCTGCACGGCTGCACCATCGGCGATGAATGCCTGATCGGCATGGGCTCGATCATCATGGACAAAGCCGTGCTCGAACCGCGCGTCTTGCTCGGCGCGGGTTCGCTGGTGCCGGAAGGAAAAACGCTGCAAAGCGGCTACTTGTATCTCGGCCGCCCCGCCAAGCAATTGCGGCCTTTGACGGGGGAAGAGCTGGCTTATTTCAATTACTCGGCGGCGCATTACATCGAGTTGGCGCGAAGCTATACGTAGCTTGTGCCCCTTGGCTGTAGCCAACTACGGCCAAACCTCCTCAAACTTTCCCCCATTCGTGCCGCTATAGCATTTAACGCAGGGCCGCGACGGTCGCGCGATGCAGATCATTTCAGATACGGATCATGGATATTAATTTCGCAGAAAAACGGGTACTCATCGTCGACGATGTCCCAGGCATGCGCTCGTCGATGCGCACCATTCTCAGCACCTTCGGCGTGGTGTATTCGGAGATGGCGGGCACGGCCAACGATGCGATCCGGCGTCTTCAGGCCAAACCTTATGACATCATTATTTGCGACTATTTTTTGGGCGATGGCTCGGATGGCCAGCAGCTTTTGGAACAATTGCGCCACAACAAACTCATTAATTTATCCACCGTATTCATCATGGTCACCGCCGAGAGCGTGTACGAAAAAGTGGTGTCGGCAGTGGAACTGGCGCCTGACGATTATCTGATCAAGCCTTTCACCGCCGAGGTGCTGAAAAGCCGCTTGGAGCGGGTGATGCTGAAGAAGCTGGCGTTCGGACCTATCTATCGCCTGATCGAAGACGGCAGGCTGGCCGAGGCGACCCAGGTTTGCACAGAACTCTCCAAGGTCAACAGCAAATACACCATCGACGTGTTGCGGCTGCTGGCGGAGCTGTATGTCACACAGGGCAATGTCGAGGAAGCGCAAAAGATTTATCAGCAGGTGGTCAATCTGCGCGCGGTGCCGTGGGCGCGCATGGGGCTGGCCACCATGTTCCACTGCAAGGGCAATCACCGCGAGGCGGAAGAATTGCTTGAAGAAGTCCTTGAAGAAGCGCCCGAGTACATGGCGGCTTACGATTTGCTGTCCAAGGTGTGTGAAGCGCAGGCCAAAACCGAACGCGCGCAGCAAGTGCTGGAGCGCGCGGTGGCCGCATCGCCCTACACCATGCACCGGCAAAAGGAGATGGGGCAGTTGGCAATGCGCAACGGCGACATGGAGGCCGCAGAACAAGCTTTTTCGACCGTGGTGGAACGGGGCAAAACCTCATTTTTTCGCGCGGCGGATGATTTTGCCAATCTCTCGCGCGTGCAATTGGAGCGCGGCAAGCTGAACGAGGCGCTGGGTACGCTGCGCGATGCGCGCACCTCGTTCAACAATTCGCCCGAGGTCAACTTCACCGCCTCGGTGATGGAAAGCCTGGTGCACAAGAAGTCCGGCAACGATCAAGCTTCGGCCGTGGCCTTGGCCACCGCCA
>MEQN01000154.1:0-2351 GCA_001770235.1 Betaproteobacteria bacterium RBG_16_58_11 | reverse complement strand
GGCGATTTCAAGTCCAGCGAGGATCTCACGCTCGATCTCGCCAAGGCCTGCTTCGCCCACGGCAAGGAAGAGGAAGCCAAGGGGCTGATCGAGACCCTGGTGCAAAACAACCATGAAAGCCAGGCGTTGATCCAGAAAGCGAAGCAGGTGTTCGAGGAAGCCGGCAAGGGCGAGGAAGGCAGCGTGCTGGTGGACGACAGCGTGAAGTCCATTATTCAACTCAACAACCAAGGCGTGCTCAAAGCGCAGCAGGGCGATTTGGAAGGCTCGGTCAAGCTGCTCACCGAAGCCGCGGCGAGAATGCCGGAGAACGTGCAAATCGTGCTCAACGCGGCGCAAGCCCTGCTGGTGCATATCGACAAGCTGGGCTGGAATGACAGCTATATGATGTCCGCCCGGCGCTATCTCGATGTGGCGCGCGCAAAAAGCGCGACCCACCCCAAGCTGCTGTCGATCAGCAAACTGGCGCAGGACGTGGCGAAAAAATATGGGGTCGCGGCATGAAGACAGCGCCGCTCGACCTGAACACGCTCGCCGCCGCCGGCATGCACGAGGTTAAAAATCTGCTCGGCCAATTGACGCTTTCGCTCGACGGCATCGCACAAGCCGGCTGCCCGGGTGCGACGGAGCAAATATCCGGCGCGCGCTTTGCCTGCCGCCGCATCGTGGACCGGCTCGGCGAAATGCTCACGCTGTACAAGCTGGAAGGCGGCCACCACGCGCCGAATATCGACGCACACTCGCCGCTGGATTTTTTGGAAGACCTGATGCATGAGGCGCGAACCCTGACGGCGGGCCGTTTCACGATCGATCTGCAACAAGACAGCGCGCCGCCGTTCTGGTTTTTTGACCGCGAGTTGGCACAGAGCGCGCTCATGAATGCGCTGCACAATGCGCTGGGCTTTGCCCGTACGCGCATTACGCTGAGCGCGGTACAGGACGGCGATTTTTTGGTATTTCGCGTCAGCGACGATGGACCGGGTTTTCCGCAAGCCTTGCTCGACGACAACTTCGACGCACCACGCGCATCGCAACAAGGCACCGGCCTCGGCCTGTATTTCGCCAACAGCGTGGCGAAGGTGCACCAGAATAAAGGGCGTATCGGCAAAGTCGCGCTCGCCAATGATGGCGGCGCGGTTTTTAGCTTGTATCTACCTTAAAGTCACAACTCGACTGTCGCACCCGCCGCCGGCGCCTCCACCGTCCAGCCCAATTGCCGGTGAATCAATTCGCCGAACCCCTGCGCGGTTTCCTGCTCGCCGTGGACGACAAAGGTTTGGCGTGGCGGTTTTTTGAAATGCTTGAGCCAATCCATGAGCGCGCGCTGATCGGCATGGGCGGACAAGCCGCCCACCGTATAAATATCCGCGCGCACCGGAACCGTTTCCCCGAAAATACGCACCGCATCGGCGCCGTCCACCAGCTTGCGCCCCAAGGTGCCAAACGCCTGGAATCCGACGATGATCACGGTGCATTCCGCGCGTGGCAAATTACGCTTCAGGTGATGTTTGATTCGCCCCGCATCGCACATGCCGGAGGCGGAAATGATGATGGCTCCGTGGTGAATATTATTCAGCGCCATCGAATCTTCCACGCTCTCGGTAAACCGGATGTGCGGCGGGCCGCCATTGTTGCGCCCCCAGGCCAATAGCGATTGCGATTCGGGATCGAGGATGGCCCGGTGCTTCAGGGTCAGCTCCGTCGCTCGCGTCGCCATCGGCGAATCAACCACGATCGCCGTGGTTTTGGGGATGCGGCCTTGGCGGATCAGATCGGTCAGCAGATACAATATTTCTTGCGTGCGGCCCACGGCAAAGGCGGGAATGATCACATTGCCCTTCTTGCGCTCGAAGGTGTCATTCACCGCATGCACCAGCTCCTCGATCGTGGCCGCCATATCCTTGTGCGCGCGGTTGCCATAGGTTGATTCCACCAGCAGGTAATCCGCTGACTCAATCACGGCCGGGTCATTCATGATCGGGCGCGCCGGCATGCCGAGATCCCCCGAAAACACCCACTTCTGCGTCACGCCTTCATGCTCGATCCACACCTCCAAGATCGCCGACCCCAGGATATGTCCCGCATCACGGAAGCTCACCCGAACCTGGGGGTGGGGGTTGACCGGGGTGTCGTATTCGATGGCTTTGAGATGCTTCAAGCAATTTTGCGCTTGAATCACGGTGTATAGCGGCGCCAGCTCGCTTTGCTTGCGGCTGTGCTTTTTGCGCCGGGCATAGTTGACCCACTCTGCTTCTTTTTCCTGAATATGCGCCGAATCGAGCAGCATCACCTGCAATAAATCTGCTGTGGCGGGCGTGCAGTAAATCGGGCCGCGAAAACCCAAGTTCGTC
>MEQN01000153.1:9218-12538 GCA_001770235.1 Betaproteobacteria bacterium RBG_16_58_11 | reverse complement strand
AGCTCACCAGATGAGCCTGTCACTACCATTCGATAGAAGAGCCTTGAAAAAGGGGGTTAGGGGGGATTTTGAAGCGTCGGCGCAACATCTAAATCCCCCTTGCTCCCCCTTTTCCAAAGGGGGATATCTGCTGCGTCCATATGCGTCGATAGGTCAACGCTGTGCATGCGGCATTACTTTTGTCGCTACGTATAGCTCCTTTACGAAACTGTCCATATACCCCGTTAGATCGATGCAACCTGCGCTGTAAGACTTACATTCGGATTGTTGAACCTCGCTGCAATATTCATTTCATCGCTTTGCGAGTTGCGCGCATCCCGCTTCTAGCTGCTTGAATGTTGTAGGTGAAATATCGATCTCAAACGCCGCAGACAACTTTTCAACTACAACAATCGAATGATCACTATTTATGGAGAGCTTCCAAGGGGTGATTGGTTCGCCTATGACGGCATCTTTGACTTCTAGGTGACCAAGAATTATTGGATACTTCGATTTTATTTCTTGTGGCCGGATTTGTTTTATTACTTTGCTGTGTGCAAAAGACGACAGCACCCCACCTAATTCTGGGGACGAAATGCAGTGCTGGGGGGCCCGATTGTCGGCGTAGGTCACTTGCACAGCGAGAGGCCCGCCCGCCATTGACCGTTGCGCGGTGAGCATCATGACATTGGTCGTGTAAGCAAATGAACGCACTTCATTGATATCCGCTTCGAAGGGATGACTGCCTGGTTCTAACTTCGCTTCCCCTTGCCACCAGCCAGATTCATTTATACCAAATATCGTGAGTGCAATCCCGCTCACTATACCAATCCCGAGCAATAGCACTGCCCGCCCATAGTTGCTAACGCTCATAGCACATGCACCGCTGTGCCAATGGATGCCCATTCGTAGATCGCTTTAGCATCACTCTCGGCAAGACGCACACACCCACGTGCGCCGGGGTGAATGACAGTTCCTGCACCAACTATTGCAATAAGGCTTGCTGTTCTGTTTTGCCACCATCTTAGGCAGAACACTGAAGTTGCCAAGTATCGGTCGCAACTCGGTGCTGGGCGTCTATTGCAGAAACGGTGATCATTTGCGTGGTGACATTGAAGCTTGTGATTAGAATTACTTTTCCACCATCCAGTGTTTCAGAAAAAATATCCCCCTTCGCTTTTTCGGATTTCAGTTTTTCGCAATCAAGCTTGGAATTTGCGATCTGGCGATGAAGATTCCAAGGGTAATTTGCTTCTTTCTCCGCACTTTCCTTCAGACGCTCCCTTAATCCGCCAGCGGTAAATGAAATAGCCAGAAGTAACACGGCAACAATAAAGATGAGTACGCGCTTCATGATATTCACTCGATAACGATACTAGCCCGCACATCAGCAAACTGGGGCTGTGTTGTGAGCTTATAAAGCTTTTCAATATTTTCGTTAGATAGCCGGATACATCCGTGGGAACAATAAAGATACTTGGCTGATTCGGCATCGTTACCGATTATCAAACGAGTGAGTCCTTCTGGAATAGGTGGCTTTTCATAGTTTCCAAAGAGCGGCCCTCTAGTTCCATGTATGCCGTAGGTTGTGTATCTATCCTTCTTGGCATCATGCAGAGGCATGAAGTATGGGCCATACGGATTGCCCCACTTGTCTTGCGACCAAGGTTTTGGCCCATGAACAGGATTTGTTTTATCCCTTATCCATTTTCCGGACTTGTAATTTCCTGCTGGAGTGCCGGTGCCCTCACATCCAGAAACAATCCGTGCTTCCATCATCAGGCTTTCACCTGATGAGGTTTTCTGGAGTAGTTTGAGTTTGCTGGCTGACCTTGAAACACGAATTTCTAGTGAAGTGCTTTTTGATGCCATTTAAATCTCCATTTGTTGATTAGTCCCGACAATCAGGGACAGGCGCACCTCGCGTCTGTCATACCATAGGCACTTACGCAGCAACCTTATTGGCAGTCAAATCCCAACCGGCACTCACGTTACCGCCACCGGCACCGTCGGCGCGTTTCTGCTGGGTGTAGGTCCACTTGATCTTGCCATAGGAAAAGCTCACAGCCTCGCTCGGAAAATCACCCCCCGCTGATCCCATAGAATCGATGCTGGAAACCAGCACTTGCTCTAGCTTAATTTCCATGTACTTCATCTTATCGCCACCCGCGCGGCACAGTTCCAAGGTGATTTCCTTGATGTGCTTGCCGGTGCAAACCGCGTCGTACAATTTTGGGCTAGCCTTGTCCAACAAGTGCCTGATATCGAAGGTGCCATGATTCACGCGCTCGGCTGTAGCGCCGCCAGCATTGCTAGCGGTGGCCGAAGCGGGTTGATCCATGCTATGGGTGAAAGATGTGATCTCGATCCAGTCTTTGTGCTTGTCGTCGCTGCTTTCGCCGGGGATTCCATCGATTTTCAAAAATGTGTCAAATGCCATGCTTAGTTACTCCTTGTTAAAGTGCAGTTGCGATTTAATTTGCTTGTCACTGCCTGCGCAGAAAATCTCGAAAACAATTTTTTTGGAGTGGCGGACTCACCAGGAATGCTGTCAATTTATAGAAACGCATCAAATGCCCTGATTTTCTTCAAGGGTGATATGAGCGCCGGGGATCATAACCTATGACGAACAAATAATGCAAATCTTGCCGCCCCCGGCAATCCTTGCCGGTTTTTATCTTGCCGAAACGCTGCCCTGATCTCGCGCTGCACCCCTGACCACAGACCAACATTTTGATGTTATTCATAATTTAATCACTGGCACGATTACTGCTCAACCAGGATCAAAGGAACAGGATCATGCTCAGCAAACTAGATCAATATTTTGACTTTAATACCCAGGCGCTCAAGCTGCGCGGCTATCGCCAGCAATTGCTCGCCTCCAATGTCGCGAATGCCGATACGCCGAATTACAAGGCAGTGGACATCGATTTCGCGCGTGAATTGAAGCGCGTCTCCGGCCGCCAGGCGGGCGATCTGCGCATGGCCGCCACCAGCCAGCGGCATTTGCAAGCGGCGACCGGCAACCCCTACAACGCCAAGATCATGTATCGCAATATTTCGCAGCCGAATATCGACGGCAATACGGTGAATATGGATGAAGAGCGCGCGCAATTCGCCGAGAATGCGCTGCGCTACGAATCCACGGTGCGCGTGTTGAATGGCCAAATCAAAGGCCTCATGGCCGCAATTCAAAGCCGATAACCATGTCCATACTTAATGTCTTCAGCATCGCCGGCTCTGCGCTCAACGCGCAATCGCAACGGCTGAATGTGGTGGCGAGCAATCTGGCCAATGCCGACTCGGCCAGCAGTTCCACCGGCGGCGCCTATCGCGCGCGC
>MEQN01000153.1:6825-9200 GCA_001770235.1 Betaproteobacteria bacterium RBG_16_58_11 | reverse complement strand
CAATCAAGTGAAATTCGGCGCCGGCGTAAAAGTCAGCCAGGTGATCGAAGACACCTCACCCTTGAAAAAGGTGTTCGACCCGAAGCACCCCGCCGCGGGCGAAGATGGGTATGTGAGCTATCCGAATGTGAATGTCGTGGAGGAAATGGTGAACATGATTTCCGCCTCGCGTTCGTATCAAAACAGCGTGGACGTGATGAGCACCTCGAAGACCATGCTGCAAAAACTGCTGGCCCTAGGCCAGTAACGCATTAAAAGGAGAATGGGATGGAAGCCGTAGCCAGTGCCACCAGCAGCGCCAAACCGGCCAATTCGGCCAGCGGCGCCGATGCCATAGACCTTACCCAGGATCGCTTTCTGAAACTGCTCATCGCTCAGATGAAAAGCCAGGATCCGCTCAACCCCTTGGATAACGCCGAGGTCACGTCGCAACTCGCGCAACTCTCCACCGTGACCGGCATCAACAAGCTGGGCGACTTGGTCTCCGGCTTATCGAGCACCTTCAGCGAAGGGCAGTCCCTGCAAGCGGCGGGCATGATCGGGCGCGGCGTGTTCACGCCCGGCACGACGATGGAATTAAATGGCACGGCGCTCGCCGGCGTAGAGCTGCCGCAAGCGGTGGATGATCTCACCATCAACATCAAGAACGCGGCCGGCGTGCTGGTCCACAGCGCCAGCCTCGGGCCGCAAAACAGCGGCCTCGTTACCCTGCAATGGGACGGCGCGAGCGATGTCGGCGGCCAAGCCCCCGACGGGAAATATCGCTTTGAAATTCAAGCCCAGTCGGGGGGCAAGCAAATCGTAACGGACGTCAATCGCCTGTCTTATGGCAAGGTCAACAGCGTCACGCTGGGCGCCGCAGGCGTGCAGTTGAATGTCGATGGGATCGGCGCCACCGCGCTCTCCCAAGTCAAACAGATTTTGTAAGCGCCCAATTTAGCGCCAAATTTTGCGAAGGAGTCGAGCATGAGTTTCCAACAAGCACTATCCGGATTGAACGCAGCGGCGAAAAATCTCGACGTGATCGGCAACAACGTGGCGAATACCGCGACCGTGGGCTTCAAGGCCGGGCAAGCGCAATTCGCCGATGTCTACGCCAGCGCCCTGACCGGCGGCGGCGGCTCGCAGGTCGGCATCGGCACCAAGCTGGCGACGATCGCGCAGCAATTCACGCAAGGCAACGTCACCGCCACCAACAACCCGCTCGACGTCGCGGTCAACGGCAATGGCTTTTTCCAGGTGGATAATAACGGCACCCTGGCCTACACCCGCAACGGACAATTCCAGATCGATCGGGACGAATATCTGGTCAACTCGCAAGGCTACAAAGTCCAAGGTTATCCGGTCGTCAACGGCGTACCGGGGGGGAGTCCGGGCGATATTCAGCTCGCCACGACGATTCTGGCGCCCAGCGCCACCACCTCTGCGGCAATCTCCTTGAACCTGGATTCGCGCGCCAGTTCGCTCTCCTCCGCGGCGTTCAACTATGCGGATGCGACCACCTACTCCAGCTCGACCTCGCTATCGCTCTACGATAGCCTGGGCAATGCCCATATCTATTCGATGTATTTCCTGAAAACCGCCTCCAATACCTGGAATTCGTATGCGACGCTGACCACCTCGGCCGGTTCGACCGTCAATCTCTCTACTGGCGGTCCGTTGAGTACAATGACCTTCACCACAGCCGGCGCCATCAGCGGTGGCTCCTCCGGGCTGCAGGCCATCACCACGGCGCAACTCGGCACCGGCGCCGCGGCGCTCTCTACCGGCATCAGCTTCACCGGCAGCACCCAATTCGGCAGCTCTTTCGGCGTCAACACCCTCAGCCAAGACGGCTATGCCTCGGGCCGCTTGACCGGCTTCAGCGTCGGCTCGGACGGCATTATCAAAGCACGCTACAGCAATGGCCAAACGGTGGACAAGGCGCAGATTGTCTTGGGCGCTTTCGCTAATCCGCAAGGCTTGCAGCCCTTGGGCAACAATCTGTACGCTGAAACCAACGACTCGAATCAGGCCGTGATCGGCGCGCCCGGCTCCGGCAAGCTCGGGCTGCTGCAGGCATCCGCGGTGGAAGAATCGAATGTGGATTTGACCGCCGAGTTGGTGTCGATGATCACCGCGCAACGCAACTATCAAGCCAACTCGCAAACGATTAAAACCCAGGATCAGATTCTGCAAACCCTGGTGAACCTGAGGTAAATATGGATCGCTTGATCTACACCGCGATGACCGGCGCCAAGCATACCTTGTGGCAGCAGGCGACGGTCTCGCACAATCTGGCCAACCTCACCACCAGCGGTTTTCGCGCCCAAGTCGATGCGTTTCGCGCGGTGCCGGTGATAGGCCTTGGCCTGCCGACGCGCGCTTTCGTCGTG
>MEQN01000153.1:5350-6815 GCA_001770235.1 Betaproteobacteria bacterium RBG_16_58_11 | reverse complement strand
CGCCGCCGATTTCACGCCGGGCGTAATCCAAACCACCGGGCGCGATCTGGATGTCGCGATCAACGGCAAGGGATGGATCGCCGTGCAAGGCCCGGACGGCAAGGAAGCCTACACCCGCAATGGCAGCTTCGCGGTGAATGCGAATGGGGTATTGCAGACCCGCACCGGCCAGAATGTATTGTCGGACGGTGGCACGATTTCGGTGCCGCCCGACACCCAGCTCACCATCGGCAAGGAAGGCACCATCAGCACCGTGCCGGCGAGTGGCGAGAAAACCCAAATCAGCGAAGTCGCGCGCATCAAGATCGTCAATCCACCGGAAAAAAATCTGGTGCGCGGTGACGACGGATTATTCCACCTCAAAGACGGCGGCACGGCGGATGTCGATGAGAGCGTCGTGCTGCATAGCGGCGCGCTCGAATCGAGCAACGTCAACGCCGCTGAGGCGCTCGTCAACATGATCACCCTGTCGCGGCACTTCGATCTGCAAATGAAGCTGCTGCAAAATGCCGAACAAAATGCCGCTAAGGCCAGCCAAGTTATGGTTGTCACTGGATAAAATCATGATTCGATCACTCTGGATTGCCAAGACCGGCCTCGAAGCGCAGCAACTTGCGATGGATGTGGTGGCCAACAACCTGGCCAACGTCAGCACCAACGGCTTCAAGCGCAGCCGCGCGGTGTTCGAAGACTTGCTGTATCAAACCCTGCGCCAACCGGGCGCCAAATCCACGCAGCAAACCGAAATTCCCTCGGGCTTGCAGCTCGGCACCGGCGTGCATCCGGTCGCCACCGAACGCATCCACACCCAGGGCAATTTGCAGCAGACGGGGAATTCGCTCGACATCGCGGTCAATGGCACGGGCTTCTTCCAAATCCTGCAGGCCGACGGCACCACCGCCTACAGCCGTGACGGCTCGTTTCAATTGAACAGCCAAGGCCAAATCGTCACCGCCAGCGGCTATGTAGTGCAACCGGCGATCACCATTCCGAGCACGGCGATCAGCGTCACCATCAGCCGCGACGGCATCGTCTCCGTGCTGACAAGCGGCTCCACGACGCCCACCCAAGTCGGTCAATTGCAGCTCGCCAGCTTCATCAACAACGGCGGTCTGCAGAGCCAGGGCGAGAATCTGTATATCGAAACCGCCTCCTCCGGCTCGCCTTCCACCGGCAACCCCGGCAGCAATGGCTTGGGCTATCTCAACCAAGGCTACGTGGAAACTTCCAATGTCAACGTAGCGGAAGAGCTGGTCAACATGATCCAAACCCAGCGCGCATTCGAAATCAATTCGCGCTCGATACAGGCTTCCGATCAGATGTTGCAAAAGTTGGCGCAGTTGTAAGGAGTCCGGCATGAAAGCACGCAGACATAACATGAAACTCGCGAAGCGAGCCTACGTCCCTCTCTCCCGCCTGCGGGAGAGAGCTAGGAGAGAGGGAAACGGTCATGGCGCGTTTCATT
>MEQN01000153.1:5006-5305 GCA_001770235.1 Betaproteobacteria bacterium RBG_16_58_11 | reverse complement strand
GGCGCCGCCGCGCTCCTCGCCGCCTGCAACTCGGTGCCGCCCACCAACGTGCACCAACCGATGACCGCTCGCCCCGCGCCCACGCCCGCGCCGCAAGCCACACCCGGCGCGATTTACAGCGTGGGCAACACCACGCCGCTGTTTGAAATGAAGCGCGCGCGCAGCGTCGGCGATATTCTCACCATCCAGATTAACGAAAAAACCAACGCGACAAAGAAAGGCAATACCAAGGCCGAGCGCAAGCAAACCAACGATTACTCGCTGTCCGCCTTGGTGGGCCTGCCCGGCAAGAGCTTTCT
>MEQN01000153.1:4717-4966 GCA_001770235.1 Betaproteobacteria bacterium RBG_16_58_11 | reverse complement strand
AAGGGCGAAACCAACGCCAGCGACACCTTCACCAGCACCATCACCGTGACCGTGATCGAGGTGCTCCCCAACGGCAATATGCTGGTCAGCGGCGAGAAGCAAATCGGGCTCAATCACGACGACGAGTTCATCCGCTTCTCGGGCGTGGTCGATCCGGCCACCATCGGTTTCGGCAACAGCGTTTCCTCGGTTCAGGTCGCCGACGCGCGCATCGAATATCGCGGCAGCGGCGCGGTGGATTCGGCCCAG
>MEQN01000153.1:4567-4709 GCA_001770235.1 Betaproteobacteria bacterium RBG_16_58_11 | reverse complement strand
TCCTGACTTTCTTGCCGTTCTAGGAGAGCGAGATGAAGCTGCAAACGGCATTTGAACCACGGGGATCACGGGGCACACTGGGAAACCCGAGCACCGCTGAATTTGAAAAATTTAAAGCGGTGGGGACGATTTCGCTAGCATT
>MEQN01000153.1:2520-4535 GCA_001770235.1 Betaproteobacteria bacterium RBG_16_58_11 | reverse complement strand
GCCCCCCGTGGTTAACGTTTTTTTTCAGGTTAAATTTTCACCGCATTTTCCTCCCTCTACTGTTCGCCCTCTCCTGCGCCGCGCCCGCGCTCGCTGAGCGCATCAAGGATGTGTCGCAAGTCTATGGCGTGCGCAACAATCAGTTGATCGGCTATGGCTTGGTGGTCGGTCTCGACGGCAGCGGCGATCAAACCACGCAAGCGCCTTTCACCGCGCAAAGCCTGTCGGCCATGCTCACCACGCTCGGCATCAACTTGCCGGGAGTGGGCGGGCTGCAGTTGAAAAATGTCGCGGCGGTGATGGTGACGGCGGTTCTGCCGCCCTTCTCGCAGCCGGGACAGGCCATAGACGTCACGGTCTCCTCGCTGGCCAACGCCAAGAGCTTGCGCGGCGGCACGCTGATCATGACCCCGCTCAAGGGCGCGGACGGCAATGTCTACGCCATCGCCCAAGGCAATATCCTGCTCGCGGGCGTGGGCGCGGCGGCGGGCGGCAGCAGTGTGCAGGTCAACCACCTTTCCGCCGGACGCATCCCCGCCGGCGCCACGGTCGAGCGCGCGGTGCAATCCGCCGCCGTGGGGGATACCGACCACATCACACTCGAATTGCACCAAACCGACTTCACCACGGTGAGCCGGGTGGTGCAGGCGATCAACCGCTACTTCGGCGACAACACCGCGAATGCGCTCGATGGCCGCATGGTCAAGGTGCGCGCGCCGCAAGACCAAAACCGCCGCATCGCCTTCTTGTCGCAAATGGAAAACATCACTTTCGCGCCGGGTGAATTGGCCGCGAAAGTCGTGCTCAATCCGCGCACCGGCTCGGTGGTCCTGAATCAATCCGTACAAGTGGATACTTGCGCGGTGGCGCATGGCAACCTGTCGGTCACCATCAGCAGCACGCCGCAGGTCAGCCAGCCGGGCGCATTGTCTGCCGGCCAAACCGTGGTGACGCAGCAAACGCAAATCCAAATCCAAAGCGATAAAGGCGGGCTGGTGACGCTGCCGACCTCCACCTCCTTAAGCGAAGTGGTGAAGGCGCTGAATGCGGTGGGCGCGACGCCGCAAGATTTGCTGGCGATCCTGCAAGCGATGAAAGCCTCGGGCGCGCTGCGCGCGTAACTGGAGATTATCTGATGATCTCCGCACTCGACACGGCCAGCTTCGCGCTGAACAACAAGCCCATCGGTGACTTGAAACTGGCCTTGAAGCAGGACGCCGCGCAGGGCGTCCCTGGGCAGTCCATCAAAGCGGTCGCCAAGCAATTCGAGGGCATGTTCCTGAACATTCTGATGCGCGGCATGCGCAGCGGCGGCGGCAAAAGTTTGCTCGACAACAATGAAACGAAGCTCTATACCGAGTTGTTGGATCAGCAGTTCGCGCAAAAAATCGCCGACGGCCGCGGCTTGGGCCTGGCCGATGCGCTGGTGAAGCAAATCACGCGCAGCCAGGCACATGCAGCGCCCAGCCTTGATGCACCCGCAAAGCCCCTGCCGCTGAAAAAAGAAGAAAGCACGAAAGCGTTCACGCAAGGCCTGCCCGGCGCCGCGCCCACGCCGCTGCCGCTCAAGCGCAACGAGCAGCCAGGCGGGCTGCCCTTGCAAGGCCATACGGCCGATGACCGAGGGGCTCCCTCTCCCCTTGTGGGAGAGGGTTGGGGAGAGGGGTAATGGTCTGCGAATTTTCACCCTCTCCCCAGCCCTCCCCCATCAAGGGGGAGGGAGCCCGCAATGAACTTGGCTACGCACTATTTACCGGCGCGCTGAGTACGTTGATTCAAGTCCCTGAAATTTCTGCCGATATAGCAGTTATGCACAACACCATCGGCGGAGCGAAGCAGTAGGAGAAAAATCATGGCGGGTATCTATGGCATAGGTGTACAAGCACTCAACGCGGCGCAGCTCAGCTTGCTCACCACCGAGCACAATATCTCCAACGTCAACAACCCCGGCTTCCACCGCCAAGAGGTGGTGCAGGGAACCAATTTCGCCCAGTCCACCGGATCCGGTTTTATCG
>MEQN01000153.1:0-2351 GCA_001770235.1 Betaproteobacteria bacterium RBG_16_58_11 | reverse complement strand
AAGGGGGTGCACACGGTCGCCAACGACCCTACCTCGGTGGCCGGGCGGCAATCCCTGCTATCGGGCGCGGAAGCCCTGGTGTCCCGGTTTCAATCGATTAATGCGCGTCTCGATGATATTCGCAACGGCATCGACACCCAGCTTGATGCGGTCATCACCAACATCAATTCCTATGGCGCGCAAATCTCCGCGCTCAACCAGAAAATCGTCGCGGCCCAAAGCCTGGCGGGGCAGCCGCCCAACGATTTGCTGGATCAGCGCGATCAACTCATCGCCAATCTCAACGAGCAAATTCGTGTCACCACGGTGACGCAAGACGACGGCAGCTACAATATCTTTATCGGGAATGGCCAAACCCTGGTAGTCGGCGCCAGCACTTTTACCCTCGCGCTGCAAGACGATCCGTCCGATCTGGAGCAAAAGAACGTTGTCTATTCCCAGGGCGGCAGCTATGTCACCATTCCGCAAACTTTGCTGGAAAATGGCGGCGTACTCGGCGGGCTGATTTCTTTCAGGCGCAATACTTTGGAAGGCGCGCAAAATGCGCTGGGCCGCGTCGCCATTGGGCTGGCGCAAACCGTCAACAATCAGAATCAATTAGGGCAGGATTTGAATGGTGCTTTGGGCGGCAATTTGTTCTCCCTCGCCGGCACTTCGCCCACCATCTACGCCAACAACGGGAACAGCAGCAGCGGCGCCGCCGTGTTGACGGCCACCCTTAGCTCCGCCGCCGCGCTTACCACCAGCAACTACACCTTGCAGTACAGCTCGGCGTCGTCCAACTACACGCTGACGCGGGTGTCCGACGGCACGCAAACCGTGATCAGCTCGCTGCCTTCGACCGTGGACGGCGTGACCATTGCGCTCAGCTCGGGCACGCCAACAAATGGTGATCAATGGCTGCTGCTGCCGACCCGGTTCGGCGCGCGCGACATCAGCGTCGCGACGACCGATCCAAACAAAATCGCCGCCGCCGCCCCCATCCGAACGGCGGAGGGAACCGCCAATACGGGCAACGGCAATATAAATCTCGGCTCGGTGAACACCGCTTCGCAGCCGCCGCTCAATTCGAATCTCCAGAATTCGGTGACCATCACTTTCACCAGCGCATCGAGCTTTACCGTAACCGACACCACGCTGAGCAGCACGCTCGCCACGGGTGTGACCTACACATCGGGCGGTTCTATTACTTACAACGGCTGGACCGTGGCGATCAGCGGCGTGCCGGCCACCAGCGACACCTTCACGATCGCAACCAATACCGGCGGCATCGGCGACAACCGTAACGCGCTAGCACTCGCCACACTGCAAACCTCGAACAAGCTGGCGAACAACTCGGCCGGCACGCCCACCACCACCTACCAGGGCGCGTATGCGCAACTGGTGAGCAGCATCGGCAACAAAACGCGTGAAACCCAGGTCAATTCCGCTGCTCAGCAAACGCTGCTGAACGACACGAAAAGTACGCAGCAACAACTATCGGGCGTGAATTTGGATGAAGAGGCGGCGAATCTGCTGCGCTTTCAGCAGGCCTATCAAGCGGCCGCCAAAATGGTTCAAATCGGCAGCACGCTTTTCGACACGATTTTAGGCATCCGATAGGAGGCGATCATGCGCATCAGTTCTTCAACCTTGTATGAAGTGGGCGTGTTTTCCATCAACGACCAACTCACGAAGCTGGTGAAGACACAACAGCAAATCGCCCTCGGACGGCGCATCCTCACACCGGAGGACGATCCGGCCGGCGCTTCGCTTGCGCTGGAAAACGAAAAGGCGCTGGGCGTCGTCAACCAATATGTGGACAACATCGCCCGCGCGCGCAGCGCATTGGGATTTGAAGAAACCGTTCTAACGAGCACCACCCGGGTGCTGCAAGACGCCCGCCAGCTCGTGGTCAGCGCCGGCAACCCCACGCTCAGCAGCGCAAACCTGGCCACACTCGCCACCACGCTTCGCAGCCACTACGACGAGTTGCTCAGCCAGGCGAATAGCAAAGATGGGCAAGGCGGCTACCTGTTCGCGGGCCACAAGTCGGCGACCCAGCCCTTCACGCAAACCACCGGGGCCGGCGTCTATGCCGGCGATCAAGGCCAGCTCAAGATTCAGATCAATGCTTCGCGCCAACTCGCGGTCTCCGATTCCGGACAAGATGTATTCAACCCCGGCGTCACCGGCAGCGATATTTTCGCGACCATCGAGACCTTCATCACCGCGCTCAACAGCGGCTCAATCACCGCGTCCGATCTAACCACGGCGCTGACGCAAATCGATACCGCCGCCAATAACGTGCTGCGGGTACGCGCCAGCATCGGCTCGCGGCTGAATGAGCTCGACGCCGCCGAAGGCGCCAA
>MEQN01000152.1:36794-37084 GCA_001770235.1 Betaproteobacteria bacterium RBG_16_58_11 | reverse complement strand
GTTACGGCGCAAAGAACCGCGCCTAACCCAACCTACATCGGCTGCCAGAACCGCCCTTCGCCGTTCAAATCGGAGACACCCTTCATTGCTTGGAATCCCGCGTCAATCATGGCTTTCAGCGATTCGCCCTCTCGTTTAACCGGACAGCAGTGTTCCAATATGATCTCAGTAACCCCACATGCGATGCACGTCCAGCTTGGCCGCGCGATCGCGCGCCACCATTTCGCGAATCGCATAATCCGCATCCGACGAGTCGCGTTGCAGCGGATGCGGCAGCGGCGCGCCACGGG
>MEQN01000152.1:24650-36784 GCA_001770235.1 Betaproteobacteria bacterium RBG_16_58_11 | reverse complement strand
GGCTTGCACGATAGGCTTCATGGCGTTCTCGCCGCGGCGGCTGACGATGCCGATTTCGCCGTTTTGCAGCTTAACGTAGGTGCCGGGCGGAAACACGCCCAACTCCTTGATGAACAACTGCGCCAGTTCGGTATCCATTTCCCCGCCGCGTTTCAGGAAGATATCACGCAAGGCGTCGCGCGCCAGAATCTGCTGCCGATACACGCGCGGCGTGACCATGGCGCTATAGGTATCCGCCAACGCAATGATGCGCACCGTGAGCGGAATCGCCTCGCCGCGCATGGCGCCGGGGTAGCCCGAGCCATCCAGCTTTTCGTGGTGATGCAGCACGGTCGCGATCCAGAAATCATCTTTCACGCCGCAAGCGAGCAGCATGTCCGCCGCTTGCAAGGGGTGCATGCGGATCGCGTTTTTTTGTTCCTCGCTGAGCGGTCCGTCCTGTTTTTGTAATTGGTCCTGCAGCTCGATCATGGCGACGTTCGCGGTCAGCGCAGCCGCAAGCATGCGTTGGCGCTCCTCTAGCGGAAGGTTTTTTTTACGCGCGATCAGCTCCGCCAAGATCGTGATATGCAGCGGATGCACGATGGTATAGCGGCTCTCGGTGTCCAGATGCAGCATGCCCAACGCCGCATCCGCATCCAGGTCGCACACGTCTTGAATATCCTTGCTGAGTTTCATCACCCGCGCCTGGATATCGGCGCCCTGTCCGCTGACGATGCCATCGAATAGGCCGCGCAGGCGGCGCTTGAATTCCTCGATGATGTGAAACGGCGAGACTTTTTCCACGGGACGCGGAATCGGAACTTCAACCGGCGCCGGCTTTAGCGTGACAAACAGGCCGCGCTCGATCAACCCCTCGATTTGGCGCTGGCTGGTGACCGTTACCCCCTTGCGCAGCAGCAACGTGCCGCCTGCGTCAAAACAATCCCAGGCGATGGGTTCGCCGAGTTTGATATCGGATAGGTTGATTCTGAGCACGGGACGGTCACCAAAGCTTTGCTTCAGGGTACGTCATTTTTAACGACCCGGATTGCATAAAGTTTAGGCAATCCGGAACTTGGCGGCAAACTCCGTCAATAGGTACGAGGTTGGGGCGGGAAAGACTCCACTGTCAAAGGCTTAAGCCGGACCGGTTTGTAGTCGAGGCGGCCGCCTTCAAGAAAATACAAACTGTGCTTGAGCCAATTTTTGTCATCGCGCGCCGGAAAATCCGCTTGCGAATGCGCGCCCCGGCTCTCCTGCCGGCCACTGGCCGAGACAATGCTCGCCAACGCCGTTTGCAGCATGTTTTCCAGCTCCAGCGCTTCGATGCGCGCGGTGTTGAAGATTTTGCTCTGATCGTGCAGCACTGCGCGCGAAAAGCGTTCGCGCAGGACTTGCATTTTTTCCACCCCCTCGCGTAAACCCGCGCTGGAGCGGAAAACGCCGCAGTGATCTTCCATGACACGGCGCATGGCTTCGCGAATCTCGGGAATCGATTCACCCGGCCCGCCGCGTTCCCAGCGCGCCAAACGCGCAAGCGCAAGTTCAGTGGCTTGTCTCGGGATCGGACGCGGATAAGGATTTTCACGCAAGTACTCCAGCATATGATTGCCGGCGGCGCGGCCGAATACCACGATATCGAGCAGCGAATTGCCGCCCAGTCGATTGGCGCCATGCACCGACACACAGGCGCATTCGCCCACCGCATACAGCCCTGGCACGGCTTCTTCCGGCCCGGTGGCGGTCGGCGTAACGACTTGGCCGTGGCGGTTGCTCGGGATGCCGCCCATCATGTAATGCGCGGTGGGAAAGACCGGAATCGGCGCTTCGATCGGATCGGCGTGGGCGAAGCGGCGCGCCAGATCGCGGATGCCGGGCAGGCGCGATTTGATTTTATCCGCCCCCAGATGATCCAGCTTGAGCCAGACATGATCGCCCTGCTCGCCGCAGCCGTTACCCGCGCGCACTTCAGTGACAATGGCGCGGCTCACCACATCGCGGCTGGCCAGATCGGTAGTGGCTGGCGCATAACGCTGCATGAAGCGCTCGCCATGCCGGTTCACCAGAAACCCGCCCTCGCCACGCGCCGCTTCGGAAATTAGATTACCCACGCCGGCGATACCGGTCGGGTGAAATTGGAAAAACTCCATATCTTGCAGCGGGATGCCCGCGCGCAGCGCCATGCCCAAGCCATCGCCGGTGTTGATCAGCGCATTGGTGGAGGTGCGGAAAATGCGCGCCGCGCCGCCGGTCGCGAGCAGCGTGGTGCGCGCTTCGATCAGCAGCGGTTCGCCGCTTTCGATCTCCAAGGCCACCACACCCAACACATAGCCCTCTTCATCCTTCACCAGATCAAGGGCATAGAACTCGTCGAAGAAATGCGTCTTGGCGCGAATGTTCTGCTGATACAGCGTGTGCAGCATGGCGTGGCCGGTTCGATCGGCGGCGGCGCAGGCGCGTACCGCCTGGCCCTGGCCAAAGTGGGTGGATTGGCCGCCGAAAGTGCGCTGGTAGATTTTTCCGTTATCCAAGCGCGAGAACGGCAAGCCGTAATGCTCCAGTTCGTGCACCGTCTGCGCCGCCGCGCGGCACATGAATTCGATGGCGTCCTGGTCCCCCAGATAGTCCGAGCCCTTGATGGTGTCGTACATATGCCAATGCCAGTTGTCGGGCGAGACATTGCCGAGCGCGGCGTTGATGCCACCCTGCGCGGCCACGGTATGCGAGCGGGTGGGAAATACCTTGGACACGACCGCGACTTTTAAATCGGCATCGGCGAGTTGCAGCGCTGCGCGCAAACCACCGCCGCCGGCGCCGATCACCAAGGCGTCGAAGGTGCGCTTGGGCAAGCTCATGCGACGCTCCACAAAATATTCACCGCCCACATCGAGTAAACCAGCAATGCCACAATGGTGGCAACTTGCAAAGGTAAGCGCAGTCGGGTCGGGTGCACATAATCCATCAGAATATCGCGCACGCCGACCCAGGCGTGGAGCAACAGGCTGAAGGCAAACAGCAGGGTGAAATAGCGCATCCAGGCCGCACCGAACAAGGCGCGCCAAGTGTCGTATTCCACCGGTCGCTGCATGATCAGCCAGCCTAGCAAGGCCAAGGTATAAATCAGAATGATTACCGCGGTGAAGCGCTGTACCAGCCAATCTTTTAAACCATAGTGCGCGCCGGAGACGATGCGTTTCACCATAGCCAGGCTCCGAGCGAAGCCGCGCAGAAAGCCGCCGCCATTAACACCGCCCACGATGCACGACGTGCTTGCGTTAGCGCCACGCCCCAGCCTAGATCGAGCAATAAAAAACGTAGACCCGCAAAGAAGTGATAAAAATACGCCGTGAGCAAGGTGAATAACGCAAACTTGATCAGCGGATTGCCGAGCGTCGCGACAAATGAATCCTGCCCCGCCAGAGAAGCTTCGAATACGATGAGTAAAAGAGGAATACCCAGAAATAAAAATGCACCACTGACCCGATGCAAAAAAGAAACGATGGCCGGCAGAGGCTGCCGGATGTGGCGTAAATTAAGATAAACAGGGCGATTAGATTTCATGCGCGCTTGTAAAATGCTTGGATCGCCATTATGTTAGCGAACCTTGGCCAAGTATTTTAACCCTATTTTTCACAGGCTTTATCCGACATGAATGCAAGCTGGCAAACTTTTCTCGAATCCCTCGGCGCCGTCATGCAAAACGGTCGTGTTCAGCATTTTGGCAACGCGTCGGCCGAATTGCGCTATGCGCTTGATCAAGTCATTGTAGCTGATCTATCCGACCTGAGCCTGATCCAGTTCGCGGGCGAAGATGCGCAAACCTATTTACAAGGCCAGCTCTCCAACGACCTGCGCTTGCTCGATGGCAGCAACAGTCAGCTCACCAGCTACTGCTCGCCCAAGGGTCGCATGATCGCTAATTTCCTACTTTGGCAAGACGCGCCGAATAGCTATCTCGCACAATTGCCTGCAAGCTTGCGTGAGCCGATTCAAAAACGCCTCAGTATGTTTGTACTGCGCTCGAAAGTAAAAGTCAGCGATGCAAGCGAGGCCTGGGTGCGTCTGGGCGTGGGCGGAGCGGGCGCGCAAGCGGTGGTGACAAGTGTGCTGGGCGAAGCCCCCTCCACGGTGCATGGTTTGGTGCATCACGCGAGCGGCAGTATTTTGCGTTTGCCCGGCGACCTATTCGAATTGCTGATCGCGCCGGATCAAGCCAATGCGATATGGCACAAGCTGACGACGCACGCCAAAGCGGTGGGCACGGCCTGCTGGGATGGACTGATGATACGCGCGGGCATCCCCACCATTTTGCCCGGAACGCAGGAAGCATTCGTGCCGCAGATGGTCAACTATGAATTGATTGGCGGCGTGAACTTCAAAAAAGGCTGTTATCCAGGTCAAGAAATCGTGGCCCGCACCCAATACTTGGGCAAACTCAAACGCCGCATGTATGTCGGCAATCTGATGCTGGATACCGCGCCTCAGCCGGGCGATGAATTGTTCAGCGCCGACCTGCCCGATCAAGCGACCGGCATGATCGTCAATGCCGCGCCTGCGCCCGGCGGCGGCTATGACGTGCTGGCGGTGATTCAAATAGCGAGCGTGGAAGGCAACGCCATTCACTGGAAATCTTTGGATGGCCCAACCCTGAAATTGGGCGTGTTGCCTTATGCCATCCCGGCATAACGGTTATAGAGCGTTTCATTTTCCGGGGCGGCCATTGCCATGATTGTCAGTTCGGCTTGACCGGCGGTTTGGCCGCAGGTGAAGGCGGCGGCGTTGCGGCCGGCTTAGCGTCTTCCAGCACCTGAAAAAAAATCTCGTCCTGCTTCACCATGCCCAGCTCGGATCGAGCGCGCTCTTCGATTGCCCCGTAACCGGTCTTCAGGTCTTTGACTTCCGCCTCCAGCGAGCTGTTGCGCGCCTTGAGGCGGGTATTTTCCTGCTTCTGCTTGGTAAGCTCCTGATCGACTTCCCAAGCCTTGAGCCAACTGCCTTTGCCCAGCCACAAGGGATATTGCAGCGCGGCAATCAGCCCAGCCAGAATGAGGATGAGCCAGCGCAGGTTCATCAGATGATTTGGTAGAACGCCTCGCGGCCGGGATAGGTGGCGCTGTCGCCGAGTTCTTCTTCGATGCGCAGCAGTTGGTTGTATTTCGCCATGCGATCCGAGCGCGAGAGCGAGCCGGTCTTGATTTGCAGCGCGTTGGTGGCGACGGCAATGTCGGCGATGGTCGTATCCTCGGTCTCGCCCGAGCGGTGCGACACCACGGCGGTGTAGCCGGCGCGCTTGGCCATTTCGATCGCGGCGAAGGTCTCGGTCAGCGTGCCGATTTGATTGATTTTGATCAGAATAGAATTCGCCACGCCCTGCTGGATGCCTTCGCGCAGAATTTTGGTATTGGTCACGAATAAATCATCACCGACCAATTGTATTTTTTTGCCCAACTTATCGGTGAGCAGTTTCCAGCCCGCCCAGTCATGCTCGCTCATGCCGTCTTCGATGCTGATGATCGGATACTTGTCGCACCAGCTTGCCAATAGCTCGGTAAATTCGGCCGAGGTCAGCACGCGCTTGTCGGCGGCCAGGGTGTAGCGTTCATTTTCATAAAACTCGGAACTGGCGCAATCGATGCCGATGGCGATATCGGCGCCGGGCGCATAACCGGCGGCCTTGATCGCTTCCATGATGACTTTGAGTGCGGCTTCGTTATTTTCGAGGTTCGGCGCAAAACCGCCTTCGTCGCCCACCGTCGTCACATGGCCTTGGCCATCGAGGATTTTTCTCAGCGCATGAAATACTTCCGAGCCATAGCGCAGGGCTTCGCGGAAACTTTGCGCGCCGACCGGAATGATCATGAATTCTTGCATGTCGATGCTGTTGTTGGCGTGCGCGCCGCCGTTGATAATGTTCATCATCGGCACCGGCAAATACATTGGCCCTGCACCACCGAGATAACGATAAAGCGGCAAGCCGGATTCCTCGGCGGCGGCCTTGGCCACCGCCAGCGATACGGCAAGGATGGCGTTCGCGCCCAGGCGTTCTTTATTCTCAGTGCCGTCGAGGTCGATCAGAGTTCGGTCGATAAAGGTCTGCTCTTCCGCATCGAGGCCGATGATTGCTTCGCAAATTTCGGTGTTCACATTTTCCACCGCGCGCAATACGCCTTTGCCGTTGTAGCGCTGCTGATCGCCATCGCGCAACTCAACCGCTTCCTTGCTGCCGGTCGAGGCGCCTGAGGGTACGGCGGCGCGTCCAATTACGCCGGACTCCAACAATACATCTGCTTCTACGGTCGGATTGCCGCGCGAATCCAGAATCTCGCGCGCGATCACATCAACGATTGCACTCATTTTTTTATTCCTAACTATTCATAAATTCAGTTTCAATAAACCCAGTTTTCTTGACCAGCATATCGAGCTCTTTCAGCGTGGTCAGCAGTTCTTTCATGCGCGGCAAAGGCCAGGCATTGGGACCATCCGACAGCGCCACTTCGGGATTGGGGTGGGTTTCCATAAACAAGCCGGCGATCCCGGCGGCCACTGCGGCACGCGCCAGCACCGGCACGAATTCACGCTGGCCGCCGCTCTTGGTGCCCTGCCCGCCGGGCAACTGCACCGAATGCGTCGCATCGAATACCACCGGGCAACCCGTATCGCGCATCACTGCCAGCGACCGCATATCAGATACCAAATTGTTATAGCCGAAAGATACCCCGCGCTCGCACACCATGATGGTATCCGCGCCGCCGTTGGCTGCTTTGGCCTTATCCACCACGTTTTTCATATCCCAGGGCGCCAAGAACTGGCCCTTCTTGATATTCACCGGTTTGCCGCTGGCCGCCACGGCTTGGATGAAATCGGTCTGACGGCACAAGAAAGCGGGCGTTTGCAATACGTCCACCACCGCCGCGACTTCATTCACTTCATCTTCCGCATGGACGTCGGTCAACACCGGCACGCCGATCTGCCGCCGCACCTCGTCTAAAATCCGCAGGCCCTCGCTCATGCCCAAGCCGCGAAACGAGACACCGGCACTGCGGTTGGCCTTGTCATAGGACGATTTGAAAATGAAGGGGATGCCCAAGCCGGCGCAGATTTCTTTTAAATGGCCGGCGGTATCCAGCGCCAGTTGTTTCGACTCGATCACACACGGGCCGGCAATCAGAAAAAAAGGCTGATCGAGGCCGGCATTGAAACCACATAATTTCATGAGCGCGCTTTCTGGGTAGCAACTTCGCCAGGGGACTGTTCGCGCTGTTGGACAGCCGCACGGATGAAAGCGGAAAACAGCGGATGCCCGTATCGTGGCGTGGAGGTGAATTCGGGATGAAACTGTACCGCCACAAACCAGGGATGATTGGGCAGCTCGATCATCTCGCACAAATGCTCTACGCCCTGCGAACGTCCGCTTACTTTCATGCCGGCCTGTTCGAGCTTTTGCAATAGGCTATTGTTGACTTCATAGCGATGGCGGTGGCGCTCAGTGATGGTGTCTTGTCCGTAAATGGCGCGCGCAAGGCTGCCCGGCACAAGGCCGCACACCTGCCCGCCCAGGCGCATGGTGCCGCCCAGATTCGAGGTTTCGGTGCGCTGCTCGACTTGCCCCGAGCGGTCGAGCCATTCGGTGATCAGGGCCACGACGGGATAAGGCGTGTCGGGATCGAATTCAGTGCTGTGCGCGCCGGACATGCCCGCCACATCGCGCGCGTATTCGATCACCGCCAACTGCATGCCGAGGCAAATGCCGAGGTAGGGAATCTTATTCTCGCGCGCATAGCGGATGGCGTTGATTTTGCCTTCCACGCCACGCTTGCCGAATCCGCCCGGCACCAGAATCGCGTTCATGCCGGCGAGCGCCGACACGTCGCCACCCTCCAGGGTCTCGGAATCGATGTAGTGGATGTTGACCTTGCTCTTGGTGTGCATGCCGGCGTGAATCAAGGACTCCGACAGCGATTTGTAGGATTCGGTGAGATCGACATACTTGCCGACCAGCGCGATATCCACCGTATGCTCGGGATGCTCTTTATCGTAGATCAGTTGATCCCATTGCGATAGATCGGCCGGCGGCGGATTCAGATCCAGCTTGCGGCAGACGATCTCGTCCAGACGCTGATCGTGCAGAATGCGCGGGATTTTGTAGATGCTGTCCACGTCCACGGCGGAGATCACGGCCTCTTCCAGCACATTGGTAAACAGCGCGATCTTGCGCCGTTCATCCGGCGGCAAAGGGCGATCCGCGCGGCACAGCAGCACATCGGGTTGAATACCGATACCGCGCAGCTCTTTCACGGAGTGTTGGGTGGGCTTGGTCTTGATTTCGCCGGCGCTGGGAATATAAGGCACCAGCGTCAGATGAATGAAGCAGGCGTTATTGCGCCCCACCTCGATCGCCATTTGGCGTATCGCTTCCAGAAACGGCAGCGATTCGATATCGCCCACCGTGCCGCCGATTTCCACGACCGCCACTTCGGCATCGCCAGCGCCGAGCCGGATGGAGTGCTTGATCTCGTCGGTGATGTGCGGAATGACCTGCACCGTGCCGCCCAGATAATCGCCGCGGCGCTCTTTTTTGATCACGCTGTCGTAGATTTGACCGGTGGTGAAATTATTGCGTTTGCCCATTTTACTGCTGACGAAACGCTCGTAGTGGCCCAGGTCGAGATCGGTTTCCGCACCGTCTTCGGTGACGAATACCTCGCCATGCTGAAATGGACTCATGGTGCCGGGATCGACGTTGATATAGGGGTCAAGCTTGAGCAGCGTGACCTTGATATGGCGGGATTCGAGGATGGCGGCGAGGGACGCGGCAGCAATCCCTTTACCCAAAGATGAAACGACCCCGCCTGTGATAAAAACGAATTTTGTCATGGAGAATTTGATAGTACAGACGGGAAGATATGATACCGCAAATGCCGATCATCCCGATGAAGAATCTGAATTTTCTTTGATTACGTTCGTGAAACCATCCCCTTTCAATGGCCACTTTGCCAATTAGGTTATATGTGAGATAATAAGAACTATTATCATTTAGCCATTAACGAATCCAAAAAATCATGACGACTCTTACAGGCTTAAAGCCCGGACAATCCGCAACTATCCGCGCCATTCATTCAGAGCAGGCGCTGCACCATCGCTTGGCTGCGCTTGGATTTCGCGTGGGCAAAAGCATCGAACTCGTGCGCACCGCCCGCTTTGCCGGCCCCTTGCATGTGCGCGTCGGTTCGACCGACATCATGCTGCGCCGCAGCGAGGCGCGGCAGATTGAAATTACCCCGCAAGCCGCATAGCGCAACTCAATGAAACGCATCGCCTTGCTGGGCATGCCCAATACGGGCAAATCCACTTTTTTCAACCGTATTACCGGCGCCTCTGCACGCGTGGGCAACTGGCCCGGCGTGACCGTCGATCTGATGGGGGCGAAGGTGCTGATCGGCGCCGAGATGGTCGAGATCGTCGATCTGCCCGGCATCTACGACATGCACGGCTTCTCCGACGATGAACAAGTGGTGCGGCATTTCCTGGAAAATAATGCCGTCGATCTCGTACTGATCATTCTGAATAGCTGCCAGCTCGATCGACAACTCAGCCTTGCGCTGCAACTCAAGCAACTTAATCTCCCCAACTTGCTCCTGCTCAACATGGCGGATGAGGCCAAGCGCTTCGGCGTCACGGTGGATGCGAACAAAATGGCAGCCAAGCTGGATATGCCGGTGCTGATGCTGAGCGCGAAATACGGTGAAGGTTACAAGCAAGCATTCGACCAAATCAGCCAAGCGCTGCGCCATAGCCGAACCGTGCAACCCGAACGCATGCGCGAAGTGCTGTCCGCCGACGTTGAAATCGAACACGCCATGGAGCAAGTGCTGAAAGAATCGGTGCAAATTCCGCCGCAGCTATCAGACAACCTGACTGCGCGGCTCGATCGCATCATGTTGCACCCTTGGCTGGGCCTGCCGATTTTTTTCGGCGTGATGTATTTGCTGTTCCAGGCTATTTTTCTGCTCGGCGCCCCGCTGCAAGCAGGTGTAGCCTGGACACTCGACGGCTTGCGTCATATGGCGCTGGAACCTGTTTTAGCCTATGCACCCGAAATGCTGCGCGGCGTCCTGCTCGATGGCATTTATACCGGCGTGAGCACCGTTGCCGCATTCGTGCCGATTATTATTTTGTTTTTTCTGTTCATGGCTGTGGTCGAAGACACCGGCTACCTGTCGCGCGCCGCTTTCTTGATGGACGCGCTGATGGCGCGCATGGGCCTGGATGGGCGCAGCTTCGTCATGATGCTAATGGGCTTCGGCTGCAACGTGCCGGCGCTCATGGGTACGCGCGTGATGCGTTCGCGCGCGCTAAGACTGCTCACGATGCTGGTGATTCCGCTCTCGCTCTGCTCGGCGCGGCTGCAAGTGTTCATTTTCATTACCGCCGCGCTGTTCTCGCCCAAGGCCGCGCCGCTGGTGCTATTCAGCCTGTACCTGTTCAGCTTCGGCACGGCATTTCTCACGGCGATGCTGTTCAAGCGCAAATACGCGAGCCAAGAGCCTTTCGTGTTGGAGCTGCCGCCCTACCGCTTTCCCACCCTGCGCCAAATAGCGCTGCGGGGCTGGCATGAAGTGCGCCACTTCTTGAACCGCGCGAGCAAATTCATCATCGCTGGCGTCGTGCTGGTTTGGTTTCTGACTCATTTTCCAACCGGCGTAGCGCCCGCCAGCGCGCAAACCTGGGCTGGCGCCATCGGCCAATTCATGGCGCCCGTGTTGGACCCGCTCGGGATCAATACCCAACTCGCCATTGCCTTGATCTTTGGATTTGTCGCGAAAGAAATCGTCATCGGCTCGCTCGCCGTGATCTACGGCCTGGAAAGCACCGCCCTCACCCAGCATTTGGCGCACCAGATCGACTGGGTACAAGCCTACAGCTTCATGCTGTTCACGCTGGTGTACACGCCTTGCCTATCGACTATCGCTACGCTCAGGAGTGAATCAGGCAAACTGGGTTTCGCCGCCTTCGCCGTCTCCTGGTCGCTGGGTCTGGCTTGGCTGTTGAGTTTTATTTTCTACCAGAGCGCGCGGGCATTGGGGTTCTGACGCAGCAAATCTTCAGTTGGATAGCTTGAAAATATCCTCGCGCCGGCCACAGCGAAGGACATGGGGGTCACAAGGACATGGGGGTCACATCTTGTATTATCACATTTCCTCACTGGCCTTAACAATTCGGCTCACCGTCGCATAGTGCAATCCGGCTTCGCGCCCGATCTCGGTCAGCGTGTAGCCATACTCCAAGAACGCCCGCGCCATTGCCTGGTCACGGGTCGCCTTGGAATCGGCCTCGGCAAATAGCTTCTTGAGCGAAGGTCGATGCACCCGGCGTTGGCGTTTTGGTATCTCCGCCACGGCTTCGCTTGCTTTGAGATGGGCCGCCATTTTCTCGACAAAGGTCTCGCCGCCCAACAATACCTGCCCTTTCAAGTCTGCCCAGGGTGAGCGTCGGCCTATCCCGGCTTGGACGAATGCCGCATAGCGCTGGCGCGCCACCGGCTTGGTCTTGGCGAACTGGCTAAGCAGCCAGTCGATAGTGAGGCCATTCGGGACGGGGTCGAGCCCTAAGGTCGGGCGGTAGCTGCTCCATAAATAGTCTTCGGGCGCCTTAGCCAGTTTCGCGCGAACCGGATTGAGCACGACATAACGGGCCAGTTCCAGCAGGTAGCTGTCGCGCTCCACCAGGATGGCCTTGAACCGCCCCTGGAACAGGTGCCCAACTTTGCGGTGACGGCGGTTGAATCTCTGGGTATAGACGCCGTTCAACTGGCGCATGCCGCGCGAAAGATTCGGCTCGGGCGTTTCGATCATCAAATGAAAATGGTTATCCATCAGACAGTAGGCATGGCAAACCCAGCCGAAACGCTCCACCACCCAAGCCAGCGTGGAAAGAAAGGTCTCGCGGTCTGAATCATCCAGAAATATCTTGCGCCGCGCGTTACCGCGCGAGGTGACGTGGTAGATCGCGCCAGGAAATTCGATGCGGAGAGGGCGGGCCATGGAGATCAGTCTAACACTTAACACACAAATGTTATATTACAAGATGTGACCCCTTTGTGCTTGCAAATGTTATATTACAAGATGTGACCCCTTTGTGCTCCTGTTGACCCC
>MEQN01000152.1:18124-24636 GCA_001770235.1 Betaproteobacteria bacterium RBG_16_58_11 | reverse complement strand
TAGGGGTGAAAAGGGTTTTTCTACAGGCTCAACGTAGAGCTAACCGGCGGCGCTTTAGCGCCGTCCAGCGACTGAAAGGAGCGAGGTTGAGCGCCATGTTAGAGTTTTTAGCATTCCCAATAGCTGTGGGTCATGATTTTGGGAACGCGAGCGCAATTCTTTTTACATGTAAATACCAGTTCTGGATCGCCTTTTTCGCAACTTCCATGGAACGGTTTACCAGAATATATTGTTCCGGAGAATGGGGAGTTTTTATCAACCACACATGAAAACTTATTCATTTCGTAATTAAACGCACATGCTGTATTTATTTTAACTTCTAGCCCTGAGACTTTTTTAATAAATATTGTGTAGTGATTTTGAATATTTTTACATTCCGCATCATCAAACATGCAATCCGCTTGCAGATAATATTTATCGCCGTTTTTTAGCTTTCCTTCCAAGCCCGTATCCCCCCATCCATGCGCAAAAGTCGGGAATAACATAAAAAAGATCATCCAGCATCTCATTTTGGACCCCCCTCTAACTAAAAGTAGACACCAATAAACGTGTTAAAAAAATAGCGGGTGTGGTGTATAAAAATAATCATCCAGCATTTTCCTTTTATAAAACAAATACGCAATAAGTTTTAGCACACCTTGACCTTGGATTTTCGCACACCTTCATGCAGGCCGCATGGCCTCAAAAAAAACATCAACCCGCTATCGTCTAAAAAGATAATACCAGCCAACCCCTTCCTTCATCTTCACACCTTAGCCAACCGCAACCAAGTCTCCACCACCGTATCCGGATTGAGCGAAATACTCTCGATTCCCTGCGCTACCAACCACTCTGCCAAATCAGGATGATCCGACGGCCCTTGGCCGCAGATGCCGACATACTTTCCGGCTTTGCGGCAGGCTTGGATCGCTTGCGATAGCAGCGCTTTCACCGCTGCATTGCGTTCGTCGAAGGCGGCGGCGACCAAGCCCGAGTCGCGATCTAATCCCAGTGTCAGTTGGGTCAGGTCATTGGAGCCGATGGAGAAGCCGTCGTAGTGCTTTAAAAATTCCTCAGCCAGAATCACATTGGAGGGAATCTCGCACATCATGATGACGCGTAGGCCATTCTCGCCGCGCTTTAGATTATGTTGCGCGAGCAAGTCGATGACGCCTTTGCCCTCTTCTACCGTGCGCACGAAGGGGATCATCAGTTCCACATTCACCAGCCCCATGTCTTCGCGCACCTTTTTCATGGCGCGGCATTCGAGCGCGAAGCAATCTTGGAACGCGGGGGCGAGGTAACGCGCGGCGCCGCGAAAGCCGAGCATGGGGTTTTCTTCTTTCGGTTCGTAGCGCTCGCCGCCGACCAGATTGGCGTATTCATTGGATTTGAAATCGGACAGGCGCACGATCACCGGCTTGGGCCAGAAGGCGGCGGCGATGGTCGCGACCCCTTCGGTCAAACGATCCACATAAAAGCTCACCGGGTCGGCATAGCCGGCGCACATCTCTTCCACGGTGTGTTTGAGTTCAATCGGCAGCGCCGGGTATTCCAGCACCGCCTTGGGGTGGATGCCGATCATGCGGTTGATGATGAATTCGAGCCGCGCGAGGCCGACGCCATCATTGGGTAGGCTGGCGAAATCGAAGGCGCGCTCCGGGTTGCCCACATTCATCATGATTTTGACCGGGGCTTTGGGCATGGCTTCCAGATGAATATCGCGCACCTCGGTTTCCAACAGCCCGGCATAGACGAAGCCTTCATCTCCCTCGGCGCAAGACACCGTGACCGCTTGGCTATTGTTGAGCTTTTCGGTCGCATCACCGCAGCCCACCACCGCCGGGATGCCCAACTCGCGTGCCACGATGGCCGCATGGCAGGTGCGCCCGCCGCGATTGGTGACGATGGCCGCGGCACGCTTCATCACCGGCTCCCAGTCGGGATCGGTCATATCGGTCACCAGCACATCGCCCGCTTGCACCTTGCTCATTTCGGCGGCATGCAAAATCACCTTAACCTGACCGCTGCCGATGCGCTGGCCGATGGCGCGGCCCGAGACCAGCACGTCGGAATGTTGCTTCAAGTGATATTGGCGCAGCATGTCCTTTGAGGCGCGTGCCTTCACCGTCTCGGGCCGCGCTTGTACGATGTAGAGCAGGCCGTCTTGGCCATCCTTGGCCCACTCGATATCCATGGGGCGGCCATAATGTTGCTCGATGGTGACCGCGGCGCGCGCCAGATCCAACACATCGGCGTCGCTGATGGAAAAGCGATTGCGCTCGGCTGGCGCTATGTCTTCGATGTGCGTATCCGCGCCATTCTTGCCGTACACCATGCGACGGGCTTTGGAACCCAGGCTACGCCGCACCACCGCGAATTTGTTCGCCGCCAGCAGCGGTTTATGCACATAGAATTCATCCGGATTCACCGCGCCTTGCACCACCATCTCGCCCAAGCCGTAAGAAGAAGTGATGAACACCACATCGGGAAAGCCGGATTCGGTGTCGATGGTAAAGATCACCCCGCTCGCAGCCAGGTCGCTGCGCACCATGCGCTGCACGCCGGCGGACAAGGCCACGTCGGCATGCTCGAACCCATGATGCACCCGGTATGAAATCGCTCGATCGTTGTAGAGCGAGGCGAATACCTCGCGCACCTTCAGCAGTACCGCATCGATGCCGACCACGTTGAGATAGGTCTCTTGCTGCCCGGCGAAAGAGGCATCGGGCAAATCTTCCGCTGTGGCGGAAGAGCGCACCGCGACCGATAACTCGCCTACCGAGGCTGCCGCCATTTGCTGCCAGGCAGTGCGGATCGCTTGTTCCAAGGCCGGTTGCAGCGGCGCTTCCACCACCCATTGCCGAATCTGCTTGCCCACTTGAGATAGGGCCGTGACATCGCTTACGTCGAGCGCTTGCAAAGTCTGGTTGATGCGCTGGGTGAGATGGCTATGCGCGAGAAAATCGCGGAAGGCCTGCGCCGTGGTGGCAAACCCGCCGGGCACGCGCACGCCGAGGTGAGACAAGTTTTGAATCATCTCGCCGAGCGATGCATTCTTGCCACCGACACTCGGCACATCCTGGATGCCGAGTTGTTCGAAGGCAAGCACATAGGGTTGATTGCTCATTGCCGCCCCTGTAAAGTGATTTGATGGCTGGAAAACGCATCGTTTACTTTATATCCGACCGCACCGGCATCACCGCCGAAGCGCTCGGAAAAAGCTTGCTCACGCAGTTCGATCATATTGAATTCGAGCGCCACACGCTACCTTTCATTGACACACCCAAGCGCGCCGAGGCCGCGCGCGATTGGATCAATCGCAGCATTGAAGAAACCGGCCAACGCCCCATCGTCTTCAGCTCAATCTTGCAGCCGGAATTGCGCGCGACGGTTGCGGGGGCCAACGCTCTGTTCATCGATTATTTCGACACCTTCATTTCGCCGCTAGAAGCAGAGCTAGGCGAAAAATCCTCGGGCGCGGTCGGCAAGGCGCACGGCATGAGCCAAAACTATTTATCGCGCATCAATGCGGTGAATTTTGGGCTCATTCACGACGATGGGCTGGGTAGCCATCTGGAGCAGGCCGAGCTTATCCTCGTTGGCGTATCGCGCTGCGGCAAAACGCCCACCTGCCTGTATCTCGCGCTGCAATACAGCCTGTATGCCGCGAACTATCCGCTGACGCCGGATGATTTCGAATCGACGCAGTTGCCCAAGCCGCTGCAGCCTTTCAAATCAAAATTGTTTGGCCTGACCATTAGCCCGGAGCGGCTCATGCTGATTCGCCAAGAGCGCAAACCCAATAGCGACTATGCGCGCTTAGACACTTGCCGCGCCGAGGTGCGTCAAGCGGAAACGCTGTTCAAAATGCATGACATTCCCTATCTCGATTCCAGCCGCATGTCGATCGAGGAAATCGCTTCATCGATCATGCATCAAACGAAGAAAAGCGATTTTTAAGATTAGAACCTGGCCGCGAATTAACGCCAATTTGCGCTAATTTTTCACCCTACGCACGAAGGTTTTATTCGCGATACTTAGCGTTAATTCGCGGCAAAAGATTTAGCATCAACGCCGCTTGCACCCGCGCTGACGCACGCACTCGAACAAGCATACCGCCGCCGCCGCGGCCACATTCAAGGATTCCGCTTTGCCCGGCATGGGGATTTTGACTTGATGCGTTGCGGTATCCAGTAATGCCGGCGAGAGCCCCGCGCCCTCGTTGCCGAACACGAAGGCCACCGGGCCGCTGAGATCCAAATCGTAAAGGGATTGCTGGGCATCGAGCGAGGTCGCGATGAGGGATTTCAATTCACGCGCGATCAAGGTGAGGTCGGCGTGTTCATGCAAGGCCAAGGCGAATTGCGCCCCCATGCCCGCGCGCAGCGCCTTGGGCGACCACACCTCGGCGCAGCCCTTGGAGAGATACACCGCGTCCACCCCCGCCGCCGCTGCCGTGCGCAGCATCGCACCGAGGTTGCCGGGATCCTGAATCGCTTCCAGCAGCACGCAAAATTGGCGCCGATGTTTGGGCACGGCTGGTATGGTTATCAAACCCAACAAACCGGTGGGATGCTCGACAGGCGATAGTGAATCGAAAAGCACTTCGCTGAATACCAGACGCGGCGCGCCGGGAAAACGGCTCAGGCAACGCTCGATTTCCGCTTCGGTCTCCTTGCCCGCCTTAAGCGCAAGCAAAGCAGGCGCGCCACCCGCATCCGCCAGTGCATGGAGCAGATGCACGCCATCGAGCAGGGTTTGCCCGCACTTGCGCCGCTCGCGCGAGGAGGAGGCGATTTTCTTGAGCAGCTTGTAGTGCGGGTTTTCGGGGGAGGTGATGTGCTTAACGCGGTGGGAATTCATCTACTTGCATTCCCCGACCGAAATCGCCACACAATGCCGGCCATCGACCCAAGTGGCGTCATCCAGGCGCGCACCGATCAGGGTGGCCGCATCGAGCTTGGCGCCGCGCAGGTCGGCATAGCGCAAATCGGCATCGCGCAGCTCGGCGTAGGTCAAATTGGCCGAGGTGAGGTTGGCGCCAACCAGTTTTGTTTGCTGCAAGTTGGCAAAGCTCAGATCGGCGCCCGTCAGATTGGCGTAGGAAAGGTTGCTATGGCTCAGATTCGCGGCGTTAAAGCGGGCTTCACGCAGTAAGGCGCTGGTCAGGTCCACGCCCTTGAGCCAAGCGCCATTTTTGTCGCAGCGCGCCCAATTGACTTGGCTGGAAGCGGGCTCGGAGCAAGCGGCATACGGGCCATGAAAGCCGACTTTCACCGGATTGACCGGCGCCAAGTTGAACACCGCAAACACCGCCAAGGCGAGCAGTACGAGCAACACCATGGCCACGCCGAAAAAGCGGTCGCGCCGATGTTTGAGCTCGGCCTCCCATTCCGCGTGACGAAGGCGCAACGCCGCCCATTCCGCGCTTTCGGTGAGAAGACGGCGATCCGCGCGGCGCTTGTTCATCATGAACGGATTAGTCTCGCGCACATCGCGCCGATCCCGGCTATGCCGCTCGTCCGCCCAGCGCAATGCCGCTTGGCGCCGCTCTTCATACCAATCCATCGGAGAATCCGCCGGGCCGACCACGCGCTGTTTGACCTTGATCCGCGCCTTGAAATCCGGAACCTCCCCGACCGGCGACCAAAACACTTGGTCCACGCTCGCTTCATCCGAAGCTTGCACTCGCCCCAGCATCAAATCGCGGCTAATCAGCTTAGCCGGAAACGGCCCGCTCACCTGCTCGCCACGCCGAAGAAACCAGAGATTCTGCGTTTTCATCGGCACGCTCGCGTGATGAGGGGTGGCGGTGCAAAGGAGGAGAGTTTGCGTTGATGCATTTGGCGCACAGTCTAACCCGAAGCGCCCAGCGTGAAAATCACTCTCGATGAATCGCTACGACTTTTTTCCGGCGAGTTGATTCAAGGCCTGGCTCACTTTCGCGCCGATCTCTTTGAAGGCTTGATAGCCGCGTTCATCCAGCCCGCCGGCTGCCTCGCCGCGCCGGTCGCCATAAAACAAACCGAACGGTTTTGGGCCGAGAAATAGCGAACTGGCGAAAAATTCACCGCTACCGACCACGCTGGTAAGATCGCTGGTCACAAAATGCTGCAAGTTGGTTCGATTTTGCTGGTTGAACCAGACGCTTTGCGGCTTGCTCATGAGATGCGCGAACAAATGGTGCTTAGCCAAACCGATCTCGAACAGCGCGAAAGGCGATCCCGCTTCAGCGCCCACGGCGAACTTGCCGCGCAGATTCTGACCATCCGGGGCGCGCAGCGCGAACACGGCCCGGCTCAAACCGGCCTGCTCCTTCAGCGCGCGCATCGCCCAGGCCAACACTTCTTGGGTGGAGCCAAACGCCGGCGGCGGCGCCACGGCCTGGGGCGGAGCCGCCTGTGCGGGTTCCGGCAGTAGCGGCAACCAGCGCGCGGCGGGCGGCGCCTTGTACCACTGCCAAGCGCGCGCCGCCAAGGCCGCGGTACGATGAATGCGCCCCGCCACATCTTCCAACGGCAGGTGCAACA
>MEQN01000152.1:14655-18086 GCA_001770235.1 Betaproteobacteria bacterium RBG_16_58_11 | reverse complement strand
TGCCAGCCGAATTCCGCATGGCGCGCGACCGAGGCCGCCAGTTGCACATTCAGCGCGCGCGGCTTTTCCAGATTGGCGGGGTCGGTCAAGTCTTGCAGCAAATCGGGAAGTTTGAAGGCGCGGACAATCTCCTCATGCAGGGCGCGCAAATCGAAGCCCAATATCGCCTGCTGCGCCTCGCGCGTGCCTTCCGGATCGCGGCGGATTTCCTCGGTTAATTTCTCCGCCGATTCCGGCGCCAGATAACACAACAATTGCTCCGCGATATCGTTGAGCGAGGCCGCGATATAGACTTCTTCCGATTCGATGTCTTGGCGGAAAATGGCCCAATCGCGCGCTTGGCACGCCGCATGATGCGCGCGCGATAAGGCGCGGCGCAGTTGCAACAATGCGCGCGGATTGGCCTTGAATCGCGCCTCGATGATGCTGGGCTGGGCGAAGTGCTCAAACAGCGGCTTGACGCCGAACATCATGATCGCATGCTCGATGGTGGTGATTTCGCCCGCGAGCCGGCCGCGTTTGCGCGCGCCCATCGCACGCAGTACATTGAGGGTGAAGAAGGGATCGTGCAGGACAACATCGCCGATGTCGGCGGGGTCGGCGCGCTCGCCGCGCGCGGCGAGCGTGTCGAATTCGGCGGCGCTCACCGATAGGATCGGTAAATCATCGGTCCCGAGGCGGTTGAGAATATCCTGAACTGAAGAGGCCATCGCGGACCGTTAATGTGAAACTCGCGAAGCGAGCCTACGTCCCTCTCTCCCGCTTGCGGGAGAGAGTTGGGAGAGAGGGAAAACGGTCATGGCGAGTTTCATTTTAAGGGGTGGCCATTGCCATGACCGTTAGACACGCCACACGTACAGTTCGGTTTGCCCCAAGTCGTTCATTTCCACGACCTGAGACGGCATCACGCCGGGAATGGTGAAGCGATAGCTGATGAATAGCGTACCGGGGCGCATTTCGCGTTTCACTTTCTGCCACAAGGCGGGCATCGGCACCGGCGACAAATAGGCGCACACCACGTCGTATCCGCTCAAATCGGCATGCCAAAAATCACCCCATTCAATATTGGCATTGCGGCGGGCCATCATGCGCAGCTTGCTGATCCAGCACGGCAGCGGCGCGGATTCGATTCCGCTCACATGGCTGTCCGGCCACGCATCCGCCAGATGGCGGATCAAGCCGCCCAAGCCCGAGCCCAGATCGAGCACGCGCAAACCGGGCGCTTGCGGCAGTTGATGCTGCACCGCCAGCCATACCCGCCGCCGCGACAAGTACAGGGGCACTTGCGTCGTATAGGTGCGGCCATAGATCAATGCGAGCAAAACAAATCCGCCTAGAAACCAAGCGGGCGCGATGGACAAGGCCAGCACTGCAGCCAGCGCCGGTATGAAAACCGCCTGCATCGCCAGCCACCAGCTAGGCATGCCCATCAGAAAGCTTACCGCAACCGCCAGCACACTTTGCGTCAGCAGAATAGGAACGACATCGATCTCCCAACCCATAATGCGCAGGCTCAGCATGACTAATCCGGTCAGCGCGAAAGCCAGCAATTGCGCCAGGGCCGCCAGGAAAACCGGCGGCATGCGGCGCGGTTGAGCCATTTCAAGGCTGGGCGAGGGGCGCGGGATCATTCACCTTCTCCTTGATGCTGTTCGCGTTGACTTCGAGTTTTCCGCCATCGTTTCTCACCGCTTCTTCGGTCTGCTTGTTCATCACGATGATGCTGATGCGGCGGTTAATGGGGTTGCCCGGATCGGTCTTGTCGAACAGCACCGCCGACCCCAAGCCCACCACGCGCAATATCTTGCCATCCTCGATGCCGCCGCCAACCAATTCGCGCCGGCAGGCGTTGGCCCGGTCGGCGGACAGCTCCCAGTTGCTGTAACCGCGCTCGCCGCCGGAATAGGGCGTGGCATCGGTGTGGCCGGACAAGCTGATGGTGTTGGGCACATCGTTCAGCACCTTGGAAATCTCGCTCAGGATTTCCTTCGCATAAGGCTGCAATTTCGCGCTGCCGATGTTGAACATGGGGCGGCTTTTCTCATCCACGATTTGGATGCGCAGCCCCTCGGCGGTGATATCGATCATGAGCTGCTTTTTAAATTGCTTGAGAAAGCTTTCCGATTCGATTTTTTTCTCGAACTTGGTTTTTAATTCTTCGAGCTTCACCTTCTCTTGGCGTAGTGCTTCGGCCTTGGCCGCTTCCAAATTGATGGTTTTCTTTTTGGGGGGGGTGTCGCTCTTCTCGACCTGTCCTGATTTGCGCGACAAATCCTTGCCGCCGCCCTTGATCACGCTCGATGCATCGCCGGCGCCTTCCCCCCCGCCCATCGCTACTTTCAGGGGAGTTTTGAAATATTCCGCGATGCCGCTGAGGTCCCCTTTCGCAGTGGATCCCAACAGCCACATCAGCAGAAAGAACGCCATCATCGCGGTAACGAAATCCGCATAGGCGATTTTCCAGGCGCCGCCATGGTGTCCGTGCGCATGCTTCTTGATGCGCCGGACGATAATCGGCCGTTGGGAATCGTCGCTCATATCGCGTTACTTTCCCTTGCGCTGCTTGACTTCATCTTCCAGCTCGATGAAGGTGGGCCGCTCGGTGGAATACAGCACTTTGCGCCCGAACTCCACCGCCACTTGCGGCGCATAGCCGTTCAGGCTCGCCAGCAGCGTGACTTTGATGCACTGGTAGAATTTAGTGGATTCGTTAAGCTTGAATTCCAACACGGTTGATAGCGGTCCGACAAAACCATAGGCAAGCAAGATGCCGAGAAATGTGCCGACCAGCGCATTCGCGATGAGAATCCCCAGTTCCGCCGGCGGTATCCCTACCGACGCCATGGTGTGCACCACCCCCATTACCGCCGCCACGATGCCGAATGCCGGCATGGCGTCGCCGGTTTTGGCTACGGCGTTAACCGGTATTTCACCCTCGTGGTGGTGGGTCTCGATTTCGTTGTCCATCAGATTCTCGATCTCGAAAGCATTCAGGCTGCCGCTCACCATCAAGCGTAAATAATCGGTGATAAATTCGATCGCATGGTGATCCGAGGACACTGCGGGATATTTTCCGAACAGCGGACTTTCATGCGGGTTTTCGACATCATTTTCGATCGACATCAAGCCTTCCTTGCGCACCTTGGCCAAGATCTCGAACAGTAGCGACAAAAGCTCCATATACAGGGCTTTGGTGAATCTGGAGGGCTTGAATATTGTTGGAAGCGCCTTCAGCGTCGCCTTCATGGGTTTGCCGCCATAGGCGACCACGAACGCACCCGCTGCCGCCCCGCCGATCATGAGGAATTCCACTGGCTGCAACAGGGCGCCCATATGACCGCCTGCGAGCACGAAACCGCCCAGAACCGAGAACAGCACAACGATGTAACCGACGATGACAAACATGGATTCTGGCCTCGCTAATCCGGCAA
>MEQN01000152.1:12147-14633 GCA_001770235.1 Betaproteobacteria bacterium RBG_16_58_11 | reverse complement strand
CCACGCTCGGCGAGGGTATATGAATACCCCACTCCGCAATGTAGAACTCAGGCGGGAGGCACCGACGTAGCTATAGCCTGGATATAACTACGTCAAATTTCTGCAATGCTTTAGATCAAACCCACAGCTTTCCCAGGATCGCGATAAAAATGATGATAATTCCGATGCTTAGGTTAAGGCCGATCAGCACCCGGATCTGCGCCAGCGCGGCCGCCGCAGGTTTCCATTCCTGGGCCGCGACACCTGTCTTCAAGCGCCGGAAGAGCGCGAAATACACCTGGGCAAAGATCAACATCATGACGACGCCGAGCGCGAACATGGCGTGAATATGCAAACCCACCGCGCCGAACCCGCCATAAGCGGCGATCAAATACAGGCCACTGCCCAACAGCGCGATCACTGCCAGCCAAACCCAAGGGAAGAAGCGTTCAAAGGTCGCCGCCCACAAGGGCAAGCGCTGCGGCGGCTCAAGCGTTTGCACCGCCGCCGGGCGCAAGGCGACATAGGCAAAGAACATGCCGCCGACCCACACCACCACGCTCAAGACATGCAATAACACAGCGATGCGTTGATCCATTTCAAGCTCCTGCCTAGTCAAAAAATAGCTTTAAACCATTCTGCCGCGAATTTACGCTAATTTTCGCGAATCAAATAGCTTGCGGGTTGCTTTTAAAATTAGCGTGAATCCGCGTTAATTCGCGGCTAAAAATGCTTGCTCAATACGCGCGCCACCGGCCCGAAACTGCGCCGGTGCTCCGGACAGGCGCCGTGCATTTGCAACGCTTCAATATGCACCAGAGTCGGATAACCTTTGTGCTGAGCAAAGCCATACTGGGGAAACCGCGCATGCAGCAGCCGCATTTCGGCATCGCGCGCGGTTTTGGCCAGGATCGATGCGGCCGAGATTTCGGGCACCGTGGCATCGCCTTTCACGATCGCTTGCGCCGCCATGGCAAGCTTGGGACAGCGATTGCCGTCGATCAGGGCGCGCGTAGGCAGCAGTTTCAACCCTGCCACCGCGCGCTGCATGGCCAGCAGGGTGGCTTGCAGAATATTCAGCCGATCGATTTCTTCCGCGCTCGCGCTGGCAATCGCCCAGGCTAAAGCAAATTCCTTGATCTCAATTTCCAAGGCCTCGCGCCGTTTTTCGGATAATTTTTTCGAATCGGCCAAGCCTTGAATCGGCCTTGCCGGATCGAGAATCACCGCCGCTGCGAACACCGCGCCGACCAAAGGTCCCCTGCCTGCTTCATCCACGCCGCAGATCATCGTAGTCCCCGGGCTTGCAGCAAGCCGATGATCGCATCGGTGGCGCGCTGCGCGGTATTTTGCCGCAAAGCGAGATGCATGCTTTGAAATGCTTCCTGCAGCGCCTCGCGCGCCGGCTTGTCTTCCAGCCAATGCTGCACGGCATGCGCCAAATTATCCGGCGTGGCTTGATCTTGCAACAACTCCGGGACGATAAAGCGGCCTGAGAGAATATTGGGCAAGCCGACATAGGGTAAATAGCGCTGCGCGCGCATGATGATGGCGGTCAATTTCGGCACCCGATAGGTGATGACCATCGGCCGCTTCAGCAAGGCCGCTTCCAGCGTGGCGGTGCCGGACGCGACCAAGACGCAATCCGCCGCCGCCATCGCCGCTTGCGCGTGGCCGAACAGGATCGTCAGCCGCAGATCATGCGCGGCATTGCGATACAAGGCCGCCTCGAATAATTGGCGCGTTTCCTTGGTCGCGAGCGGCGCCAGGAATTGAACCTCGGGCATCAGTTCCTGCAAACGCAGTGCGGTTTGAATGAACAGATCGGCATGCAGTTTGAGTTCGCTTTGGCGGCTGCCAGGCAGCAAGGCAACGATTTGGGCGGCATGCGTCAGCTTCAACTGATCGCGCGCGGCAAACAGATCGTTTTCGAGGGGAATGGTATCCGCCAACGGGTGGCCGACATAGGTGGCCGCGATGCCGGCTTGATCGTAGATCGGCTTTTCAAACGGAAACAGCACCAGCATGTGATCGACGGCGCGCTTGATCTTGTGAATGCGCCCGCCGCGCCAGGCCCAGATCGACGGACTGGCGAAATGCACGGTTGCGATGCCGCGACGGCGCAGATAGCGCTCCAAGCCCAGATTGAAATCCGGCGCATCGACCCCGATGAAAAGATGCGGCTGCCAATCCCGCAGCTTGCGTTTTAAGCGCCGGCGTATGGATAAAATCGCAGGCAGGCTTTTGATCGCCTCGACATAGCCGCGCACCGATAGTTTTTCCAGCGGAAACCACGACGCAACACCCGCCGCGATCATTTTCGGGCCGCCGATGCCGGCGAAGTCGGCTTGCGGCAAACGCTCGCGCAAAGCGGCGACTAGATGACTTCCCAGCAAGTCTCCCGACGCCTCTCCCGCGACGATGGCGATCCTGATGCGTTCCATTCCGGCCTAACGAATGATGCCGCGCGTGGCAGTGGCAAGAAAATCCAGAATCGGCTGTATCTC
>MEQN01000152.1:10392-12065 GCA_001770235.1 Betaproteobacteria bacterium RBG_16_58_11 | reverse complement strand
TGCTTCACGGCGACAATCGCCTCGGGCGTGAAGCCGCGCCGTTTCAGCCCTTCGCTGTTGATGCCGTTCGGTTTGGCGCCATCGCTGCCGGCAGCCAGGACAAAGGGCGGGATATCCTTGTACACCACGGTGCTGATGGCGGTCATGACATGCGCGCCGATTTGGCAAAATTGATGCACGCCGGTAAAACCGCCGAGCACCGCATGGTCTCCCACGATGACATGGCCCGCAAGCGAGGCGTTGTTGGCGAAAATGGTGTGGTTGCCGACCTGGCAATCGTGCGCGATATGCACGTAAGCCATGATCCAGTTGTCGTTGCCGATGCGCGTCACGCCCACGTCTTGTGCGGTGCCGATGTTCAGGGTGCAGAATTCGCGAATGGTATTGCGGTCGCCGATTTCCAGTTGCGTCGGCTCACCCGCGTACTTTTTGTCTTGCGGAATCTCACCCAGGGAAACAAACTGGAAAATGCGATTGTCGCGTCCGATCGTGGTATGCCCGGTGATCACCGCATGGGCGCCGACCTGGGTGCCCTCGCCCAGCACGACATGCTCGCCGATGAGTGCATAGGGACCGATGCTGACATTCGCGCCAAGATGGGCGCGCGGATGGACGATGGCGGTAGCGTGGATCATGCGACGTTACGCACCGTGCACATGATGTCGGCTTCGGCGACCAACTGCGCGCCGACAAACGCCTTGGCGGCGAACTTCCAAATGCCTTTGAGGGTGCGCGTGACTTCCACCTCCAGCCGCAATTGATCGCCCGGTTCGACCGGCTTCTTGAAGCGCGCGTTGTCGATGCCGACGAAGTAATACACCGAGTTGGCATCGGGCTTGGTGCCCGCCGTCTTGAACGACAAAATCGCCGCGGCTTGCGCCATTGCTTCCAGAATCAACACGCCCGGCATCACCGGACGGTTGGGGAAATGGCCGGGGAAAAACGGTTCATTGATGCTGACGTTCTTGATCGCGACAATGCGCTTGCCCGGCTCCACCGATTCCACCCGATCCACGAGCAGAAACGGAAAGCGATGCGGCAAATATTGCATGATTTCGTGGATATCCATGGCGCTCACGACGGTTTCCTTTCCAATGCCTCAATAATTTTTTCCAACTCGCGCACGCGATGGGAGAGCTCTTCCATGCGCCGCAATTGCGCCGCATGTTTCAACCACTCGCGATGCGGCTCCGCCGCCCAGATGGCGCTGTAGGTGCCGGGTTCGCTCAGGGATTTGGTGACCATCGTTCCGGGGGAGACCGTGATGCCGTCCGCGATGCAAGTATGCCCGACGATCATCGCCGCGCCGCCGATCCTGCAACCCTTGCCGATCACCGCACTGCCGGCAATGCCGGCACAGGCGGCGATGGCGGTGTGCGCCCCAATCCGCACGTTGTGCGCCACATGAACCAGGTTGTCGATCTTCACACCGTCCTCGATTACGGTGTCATCCAGCGCGCCGCGATCGACCGTGGTATTCGCGCCGATCTCGACATCGTCGCCGCAGATCACCCGGCCGGTTTGCGGCACCTTGACCCACTGCCCCTTATCTTGCGCAAAGCCAAAGCCATCGGAGCCGATCACCGCGCCCGCATGCAGAATGCCCCGCGCGCCGATTTGACAGCCCCGGTAAACCACCACGCTGGGATACAAAAAACTCTCGGCGCCAATGG
>MEQN01000152.1:6486-10360 GCA_001770235.1 Betaproteobacteria bacterium RBG_16_58_11 | reverse complement strand
CACGGCGCGGTCGCCGATGCGCGCGCCGCGCCCGATCACCGCATGCGCGCCAATGGCGACGCCGGCGCCGAGCTGCGCCGATTCATCCACGACCGCACTGGGATGAATGCCGGCTGGAGGACGTTGCAGCGGATTGAAAAAAGCTGAAACCCTTGCCTGATAGGCATAAGGGTTGTCCGTCACGATTCTGGGCAGCGGCGTCGCGTCTCGATCCGCCAGGCCCAGAATCACGGCGCCCGCGCGCGTGGCTTCGATCTGCGGACGATATTTGCTGTTGGAAAGAAATGCGATTTCAGACGGGCCGGCGCTCGCCAAGGTGCCGATGCCGGTAATTATTTGATCGCCATTGCCCAGCAACTCGCCGCCGAAAGCTCGGACTAAATCGTTTAAGCTGACTCCGGAATCCTGGCCCACTGCGCCCTATTTGTCCGCCAAGGCGCGCAATACTTTGTCGGTAATGTCGATGCGGGTGCTGACGTAGACCGCTTCCTGCAACACCAGATCGAATTTCTCGCGCTCGGCGAGATCGCCAATCGCTTTATTGACCCGGTCTTGAAACGCCGCGCGCTCTTCGTTCTGGCGCACATTCAAGTCCTCGCGGAATTCGCGCTGCGAACGTTGCAAATCGCGATTCAGGTTGGCCAGGTCGCGCTCCTTGTTGCGGCGCTCGCCTTCGCTCATGGTGACGGTTTCCTTCTCCAGGTGCGCTTGCAAATCGCGAAATTGCTTCGCCAGCTTTTGGATTTCCTGCTCGCGCGCGGCGAATTCTTTTTCCAGCTTCTTGCTCGCCCGAACCGCCGGCGCCGATTCGCGAAAAATGCGCTCGGTATTCACGAAGCCGATTTTCGATTCGGCGGCCATCGCCCACGGGGTCGATAGGACAAGCACCAGGGCCATCAATAATTTTTTTCCGTTCACGCTGCATTTACTCCTAGAACACACTGCCTAATTGAAACTGGAAGATTTCGGTTTTATCGCCGGACTTGGAATTGAGGGGTTTAGCCAAACTAAAGCGCAGCGGCCCCACGGGTGAAACCCAATTGACGCCCAGCCCCGTGGAATAGCGCATGTCATTCGTGCTGAATGAGTCGTTGGCAGCCACGATGGTGCCCACGTCCATGAACGCGCTCAAGCGAATCGACTTATCCTGCCCCATGCCCGGCATCGGCAAGAAAATTTCCGCATTGCCCACCAGACGGCGGCCGCCGCCGATGGCCTCGCCATTGCTGTCTTTGGGCCCCAGGGTGCCGGATTTGAATCCACGCACGGAGGATATCCCGCCGGCGTAGTAATTTTTGAAGAAAGGCAGCGGATCGTTTGCCAAGCCGTTGGCGATGCCGATTTCACCGTTCAGCATCAAGGTATAGTCCTTGGCGAGCGGGTGATACCACTGATGCTGGTAATTCACTTTGTAGTAGTGCAAGGTTCCACCCGGCAAGCCTATCTCGCCATAGGCGCGCTGCACCATGCCGCGGGTCGAGAGGTGCGGCTATTCAGGCTGTCGCGCGCCCAACTCGCATCGCCGCGCAAAGTGGAATAGCTGGAGCCGAAGCGATTGACAAAATCGCGGTACAGCGAGGTCGCGTTGTCCAATAAATTGAGCTTGGTGCTATCGATCCCCAAGCCGAAATTGACGTTATCCGTCTCGTTCAGCGGGATGCCGCTGCGCGCGCCCAGCCCGACGGAAGAAGTGGCATAGCTGGAGATGGAGAGCGAGCTCGCATCCGTCTTGCGCAGATAGGCATCGAAGCCGAGGCTCACGCCATCATCGGTGTAATAGGGGTTGGTGTAGGAAAGCGAGTAAGTCTTGTTGACCTTGCTGGTGTTGATTTGCACCGCCAGGAAGTTGCCCGAGCCCAACACGTTGGATTGCGACACCGAACCGCTCAGCACGAAGCCCTCGCTGCTGGAAAAGCCCGCGCCGGCGAGAATGTTGCCGGTGGCTTTTTCGTCCACCGCGATATTCATATCCACCTGATCGGTGGTGCCGGGCACGGCCGGGGTTTCGACGTTTACTTCTTTAAAATAGCCCAGGTTGTCGAGGCGCTCACGGGAGCGGTTAATTTTATCCTGCGCATACCAGCCGCCCTCGGACTGGCGTACTTCGCGCCGGATGACTTCATCGCGAGTGCGATTATTCCCGGATACATTGACCCGGCGCACATACACCTTGCGGCCCGGATCCACAAAGAAAGTAAATGCGACGCGTTGGTTGGCTTTATCCAATTCCGGCACCGCATTCACGTTGGCGAAGGCAAAGCCGTCGTTCCCCAACCGGTCCGCGATGGCCTTGGTGGATTCGGTCAGCCTTTCGCGCGAGAACACTTCTCCGGAACGCAGGCTCACCAGCTTGCGCAACTCAGCCTCGCCGAGTATCGGTTCGCCCGCCACCTTGATGTCGGAAACCGTATAACGCTTGCCTTCGGTGATATTGAGGGTGATGTAAATATCCTGCTTGTCGGCGCCGATTTGCACCTGGGTCGAATCAATCGCGAATTCGAGATAGCCGCGATTCAGGTAATGCGAGCGCAGGGTCTCCAAATCGCCGGATAGTTTCTGCTTGGAGTATTGATCATTCTTGGTGTACCAACTGAGCCAATTCGGCGCCGTGAGGGTGAACAGCCCCAGCAGGTCTTTTTCGCGGAACGCTTCGGCGCCGACGATATTGATCTGGCGAATCTTGGCGACCTCGCCCTCGTCCACATCGAACTGCACCGCGACGCGATTGCGTTCCAGCGGGGTCACCGTGGTTTTGATTTCCGCCGCGTATTTGCCGCGCGACAAATACTGGCGCTTCATTTCCTGCTCGGCCTTATCCAACAGCCCGCGATCGAATACGCGGCCTTCCGCCAGGCCGGTTTGTTTGAGGCCTTCTTTCAACTGATCTTTATTGAACTCCTTGATCCCCTTGAATTCGATCAAGCCCACGGCGGGGCGTTCTTGCAGTTGCACGATCAACACGCCGCCTTCATATTCCAAGCGCACATCCTTGAAAAAACCGGTGGCGAACAGCGCTTTGATGGTAGCGGCGGCTTTTTCGTCGTCCAGGGTATCGCCCGCCTTGACCGGCATATAACTGAAGACCGTGCCGGCCTCGGTGCGCTGAATGCCTTCAACCCGGATGTCCTTGATGACGAACGGTTCGATTGCCCAAACGCGTCCCGCGCAGCAAAGAATTAAAAGCAAGAATAACGGCCGAATTTTCATTGTGTGTTATGGACCGAATTGACGAACAATATCGTTGTAAAGGGCTACCGACATCAAGAGCACCAGCACCGCAATCCCCACGCGCTGTCCGATGTCCATGGCTTGGGCTGAGACCGGGCTGCCTTTGACGAATTCGACAATATAATACATTAAATGTCCGCCATCCAGGATAGGCACCGGCAGCAGATTGATGACCCCCAGGCTGACGCTCACCAGCGCGATAAAGATCAGATAGGGCAGCCAGCCGATCTGCGCTGTTTCGCCCGCGACCTGCGCGATGGTCAGCGGTCCGCTCAAGTTGCGCCACGACACCTCCCCGGTAATCATGCGCCCGAGCATCTTTAAGCTGAAGACGCTGGTATCCCAGCATTTCACCAAGGCATGCGACAAAGCCTGGCCGAAGGGATACTGCACCGTCACCAATACATCCGGCGCCACGCCGATGCGGCCGATTTCTTTTCCCGCTACCTGCTCGCGCTTAGGCGTGACTTCCAGGGCGAACGTTCGCCCTTCGCGCGCCACCTCCAAGCGCACGCGCTTGCCCGGTTGGGCGCGAATCTGTTCGGTGAAGCCGTTCCAATCCGCGATGGGCTTCCCATCCACTGCGCGAATCAGATCGCCGGCTTGCAAGCCGGCAAGCTGAGCGGGCGACTCGGGCAGCACTTTC
>MEQN01000152.1:1783-6469 GCA_001770235.1 Betaproteobacteria bacterium RBG_16_58_11 | reverse complement strand
GCGCTTGGCCGGCGCCAGCCCCAGCTTGGACAGAAAATCCCGATCCAGATCATCGCCTGTCACGTCATCCAGATTCAGCCGTTTCACGCGCGCTTGGTCCTGCGCGTTGCGCAGGGTCAGCTCCACGGCGCCGCCCTCGACGATTTTTTGCGCCAGGCGCCAATTCACGTCTTCCCAAGTGGCGGCGGGCTCGCCGTCGATTTGGTCGATCGTGTCCCAGCGCTCGATGCCCGCGCGCGCCGCCGCCGTGCCCGCAACTGGCAGCTCCAAAATCGCGCGTTGGCCGGGCATGCCCGACACGAATAAACCCCAGTACAGCAGGATGGCCAGCAGGAAATTCGCCACGGGCCCCGCCGCCACAATAAAAAACCGTTTCGCCAAGGATTGGCGGTTGAAGGCATAGGGCGACTCTTCCGGGGTCACTTGATCGTCCTGTTCGCCCAACATTTTGACGAAGCCACCCAAGGGAATGCTGGCGAGCACCCATTCGGTGCCGCCCGGGGTGAATTGCTTGAGCAGCAGCGGCTTGCCGAAACCGACCGAGAAGCGCAGCACCTTCACGCCGCACAAGCGCGCCGCCAGATAGTGTCCGTACTCGTGGAATACGATCAGCACCACGAGCGCCAGGAGAAAAGCGGCCACGGTCAACATGTTGCTTGGCTCCGCGCGACTTGCTCCTGTGCGATAAGGCGCGCCGCGGCATCCGCCGCCAGTACTTGTTCCAGCGTCTCCACCGCGCCCAGGGGGATCGCCGCCAGCGTGTGTTCGATCACCGAGGCAATCGCTAGAAACGGTAATTGCGCATCGAGGAAGGCGGCAACGGCGATTTCATTCGCCGCGTTCAGCACCGCGGGTGCGGTGCCGCCGGCGCGCAAGGCGGCATAAGCCAATGCAATGCAAGGGAAGCGCCGCGCATCCGGCGCCTCGAAATCCAGCCGGGCAATCTGAAACAAATCCAGCGCCGGCACCCCGCTCTCGATGCGCTCGGGAAACCCCAGCGCATAGGCAATCGGCGTGCGCATATCGGGATTGCCGAGCTGTGCGATGACCGAGCCGTCGATATATTCCACCATGGAGTGAATCACGCTTTGCGGGTGAATCACGACTTGAATTTGATCCACGGGCGCGTTGAATAGCCAGTGCGCCTCGATCACCTCCAGCCCCTTGTTCATCATGGTGGCGGAATCGACCGAGATTTTGCGTCCCATCACCCAGTTCGGGTGCGCGCAAGCCTGCTCGGGCGTGACTCGCGCCAGCGCATCGATGGGGACGGATCGAAATGGCCCGCCAGACGCGGTGAGCAGAATGCGCCGCACGCCCATCGCGCGTAAATCACCATTGCCATCGCGCGGCAAGGATTGAAATATCGCGTTATGTTCGCTATCGATCGGCAGCAGGGTTGCGCCATGATCATGCACGGCTTGCATGAAAATCTGGCCGGACATGACCAGGGCTTCTTTGTTCGCCAGCAACACCCGCTTGCCGGCGCGCGCCGCGGCCAGCGCCGGTTTTAAGCCTGCCGCGCCGACAATCGCCGCCATGACGGCATCCACGCTTGGATCACTCGCGACTTGCTCCAGTGCGGCCAAGCCTTGCAGCACCTGTGTATCGATGCCGCTCAGCTTCAGCTTGGCCTGCAACTGTTCGGCCGCCGCCTCATCCAGCAACACCGCATAGTGCGGCTGAAATTGTCGGCATTGCTCGAACAAGCGCTCCCATTGCCGGTTTGCGCTCAGGGCATGCACGCGAAACCGTTGCGGATGGCGCGCGACCACATCCAGCGTGCTCATGCCGATCGAGCCGGTGGCGCCGAGCACGGTGATGGTCTGCACGTTCATGTTCCCAAACCGGCAAAGTGAATCAAGGCCATCGCCATCGGCAGCACGGAGGTTTGGCTGTCGATCCGATCCAATATCCCGCCATGCCCCGGAATCAGACTGCCGCTATCTTTCACGCCCGCCACGCGCTTGAGGTGCGATTCGAACAGATCGCCGGTGATGCTGATCGCCACCAACAGCATTGCGGCCAGGCTCTGCCCCCACCACGACACGGCGGAGAAACGCGCCAACGTTTCCGGGGCAAAAAATTGCCACAACCCTACATAAATTATCGCCACGACCAGCGCGCCGGCCACGCCTTCCCAGGTTTTGCCCGGACTAATGCGCGGCGCGAGCTTATGCTTGCCCCATTGCCGTCCGGAAAAATAAGCGGCGCTGTCCGCCACCCACACCAGCCCCATGAGAAACAGCAACAGCCACGCGTCCAGGTCGCGCAACAGGACGAGAGCGAACCAAGTCGGCAGCAGCACGATCAGGCCGATGACCAGCAAGAAACCGCGGTGTCGAATCGTCCAATGCCGGATCAGCCATATCGGCGCGAGGATAAGCCAAAATAGCAGCGCGGCCAGCCACAAGCCTTGCATCATGAATCCGCCGGAAACAGCGTAGAACGCAGCCAATACGCCCCCCATCAGCAAGGGGTACAGGGCGCGGTAAAGCCCTGACAAACCGCAGAGCCGCGCCCACTCCCAGGCGGCGCCGAGCGCAATCGCGCCCATCAAGATCGCCCAAGCGGCAGGAGGAAGAAAAAACAGCGCGGCCAGAAAAGCGAGCATCAACACCAGCGCCGCCCACACGCGCTGTTTAAGCATTGTCTTTCAACTGTTCACTGGTGCGGCCGAAGCGGCGCTCGCGGTGTTGATAGGAATCGATGGCGGCCTGCAGCGACTTCGTATTGAAATCCGGCCAAAGCGTGTCCGTGAAATACAGCTCGGAATAAGCAAGCTGCCACAGCAAAAAATTGCTGATGCGCTGCTCGCCGCCGGTGCGGATGAATAAATCCGGCTCCGGCGCATAGGGCATGGACAGGAAAGGCGCTAAGTCTTCTTCGCTGAAACCCTGCGCCAGTTCCGGGCGCTCGGCCAATAGACGGTTGACCGCTTGCAGAATATCCCAGCGGCCGCCGTAGTTCGCGGCGATGGTGAGCGTGAGGCGCGGATTGTTCGCGGTCAAGGCTTCGCCGTCACGAATCAGTTGCTGTAAGCGCGGTTCGAACGGGCTCAGATCGCCGATGACTTTGAAGCGGATTTCATTCTCATGCAGTTTGATGACTTCGCGTTCCAAGGCCATGACGAAGAGCTGCATCAAGAGCGATACTTCCTCTTGCGGCCGGCGCCAGTTTTCGCTGGAAAATGCGAACAGCGTCAGATATTCGACCCCCATATCGACGCAGGAACGAATCACGTCGCGCACCGCTTCCACGCCGCGCCGATGGCCTTCGATGCGCGGCAGCAGCCGGCGCTTGGCCCAGCGCCCGTTGCCATCCATGATGATGGCGATGTGTTTGGGAATGTCGCGCGCCTCGGGAACGGTGCGCGTGGAGCTTTTAAAAAAGGCCACGGAGGATAGTTCGGAAAAGCCGGCCTAGATGGCCAACAATTCCGCTTCCTTGGTCTGGAGCATCTTGTCGATCTCAGCCACGAAGCGGTCGGTGAGCTTTTGTACTTCTTCCTGTGCGCGGCGCTCATCGTCCTCGCTCACGGTTTTCTGCTTGAGCAGCTCTTTCAAGGCCGCATTGGCATCGCGCCGCACATTGCGCACCGCGATTTTGGCATCCTCCCCTTCGCTTTTCACCACCTTGGTCAAGTCGCGTCGCCGTTCTTCCGTCAGCGCCGGCATCGGCACGCGAATCAAGTCGCCTTGCGAAGCCGGGTTCAGCCCCAAGTCGGAATCACGAATCGCCTTTTCTATCGCGCCCACTAATTTTTTTTCCCAAGGCGAGACGCCGAGGGTGCGCGCATCCACCACCGTGACATTCGCCACTTGCGCGATCGGCACCATGCTGCCGTAGTAATCAACCATCACATGATCCAACAAGCCAGCATGTGCACGGCCGGTGCGGATCTTACCGAGGTCGTTTTTCAGCGCGTCGACCGACTTTTGCATTTTTTGTTCGGCAGTATTTTTGACTTCTTGCGTGGTGCTCATTGCCAACCTCCTAGGAAACCGTCACTAGCGTACCTTCATCCTCGCCCAGCACGAAACGTTGCAACGCACCGTCCTTGAAGATACTTAACACACAAATCGGCAGATTTTGCTCACGGCAAAGCGCGAAGGCGGTCGCGTCCATCACCTTCAAATTGCGGTTGATCGCCTCATCGAACGTCAGATGCGTAAAGCGTGTTGCATCCGGATTTTTCTTCGGGTCATCGGTGTAAATACCGTCCACCTTGGTCGCCTTGACCACGATGTCCACATTCATTTCCATGCCGCGCAACGACGCGGCGGTATCGGTGGTAAAAAATGGATTGCCGGTGCCGGCGCCAAAAATCACCACCTTGCCTTCTTCCAGATAGCGCAAAGCTTTGCCGCGAATATACGGCTCGGCCACTTGCTCGATGGTCAGCGCCGATTGCACCCGGCTCACCAAGCCGATGCGGCGCATCGCGTCTTGCAAGGCCAGCGCGTTCATCACCGTGGCCAGCATCCCCATGTAGTCGGCGGTGGCGCGATCCATGCCGGCAGCGCCGGGCGCTACACCGCGAAAAATATTGCCGCCCCCGATCACCACCGCCACTTGCACGCCCAGCTTCACCACCGCCGCCACCTCGGCCACCATGCGATCGATAGTGGCGCGGTCGATGCCGTAGGCGCCGTCGCCCATCAGCGCTTCGCCGCTAAGCTTAAG
>MEQN01000152.1:0-1749 GCA_001770235.1 Betaproteobacteria bacterium RBG_16_58_11 | reverse complement strand
TGCAGCGACTTCTGCCGCGAAATCGACGACTTTTTTCTCGATGCCTTCACCTACGATGAACATCTGGAAAGTGTTGACTTGGGCATTCTTGGACGCGAGCAGCTTCTCCACCGTCAGCTTATCGTCCTTCACGAACGGCTGACCATGCAGCGTGATTTCGGACAGAAACTTATTGACGCTGCCTTCCACGATCTTATCCAGGAGGTTGGCCGGTTTGCCGGATTCCAGTGCGCGTGCCTTGGCGATGTCGCGTTCGCGCTCAATTAATTCCACGGCGACTTGGTCTCTGGAAATAGCCACCGGTTTGGACGCCGCGATATGCATCGCCAGATCCTTGCCCAAGGACTCGTCACCGCCCTGCAGATCCACCATCACGCCAATCTTGTTGCCGTGCAGGTAAACCGATAAGCGACCCGACGTGTCGAAACGCGCCATGCGGCGCAGCGTCATATTTTCGCCCAGCTTCATCACCAGCGCCTTGCGCGCCTCTTCCACGGTTTGGCCGGAAGCCAGCTTCAGATTGGACAAGGCTTCGAGGTCGGACGGGTTGTGATCCGCGACTAGTTTCGCGGTTTCCTTGGCCAAGGCGGCGAATTCATCATTTTTCGCCACGAAGTCGGTCTCGCAGTTCAATTCGACCAGCGCGCCCAGTTTGCCATCGGCGCTGATAAAGCTGCCGATCACGCCTTCGGCCGCAATGCGGCTGGCGGCCTTGTTCGCCTTGGCGCCACTCTTGATGCGCATCAAATCTTCGGCTTTTTTCATGTCGCCATCGGCTTCCGCCAAGGCTTTTTTGCATTCCATCATGCCGAGCCCGGTACGCTCGCGCAGTTCTTTCACCATGCTCGCGGTGATTTCTGCCATGTCTAGCTCCTTAAAACAAACTCAAATATTGGGTACGATTGAAAAAGGAGCTACCGCCCCTTTTTGTGTCTGCATTGCTTAGGCGGCAGGCGCTTCGTTCGCTTCGGCAAAGTCTTCGGCGACGATTTCCTGCGTGATCTGCGACTTACCTTCCAACACAGCATCAGCAAAACCACGCATGTAAAGGCGGATCGCGCGGCTGGAGTCATCATTGCCAGGAATGACATAAGTCACGCCGTCCGGCGAATTGTTGGAATCCACCACGCCGACCAGCGGGATGCTTAATTTATTCGCTTCGGTCACTGCGCCTTTTTGATAGCCGACATCAATGATCACGATGGCGTCAGGCAGGCCATTCATCTCCTTGATGCCGCCCATGCTGCGCATCAGTTTTTCCAGCTCTCGGCTGTAGCCCAAAGCTTCTTTTTTCGACAGCTTTTCCAGCGTACCGTCCTGCGTCATTTGTTCCAATTCGCGCAAACGCTTTACCGATTGTTTCACGGTCTTGAAATTGGTGAGCATGCCGCCCAACCAACGTTGGGTCACGAATGGCATACCGCAGCGTTCGGCTTCTTCCTGCACGATTTCACGTGCTTGGCGCTTGGTGCCGACGAACATCACGGTGCCTTTGTTCGCCACCAGCTTGCGCACATAGCCGAGCGCGTCCTGGTACAGCGGCAGGCTCTTTTCGAGGTTGATAATGTGGATCTTGTTGCGCTCCCCGAAGATATAGGGAGCCATTTTGGGGTTCCAATAACGGCATTGATGGCCGAAATGAACACCGGCCTCCAGCATTTGACGCATGGTTACAGACATGGAAGTACTCCTGATAAAGGGTTAAGTCCTCCACCCGCTTGCTTGACACCGGCCTGAGCCCAGTTAGCG
>MEQN01000151.1:25764-25969 GCA_001770235.1 Betaproteobacteria bacterium RBG_16_58_11 | reverse complement strand
ATTAGCCACGCAGCCAGATCGCAAGCGAAATCATGCCGAGCAATGCGGCGATCACCATTAGCCAGCGATTGCGCTGGCGTTGTTCGGCCATGAGCAAGGCGAAGCCCTGCTCGATTTTTTTCATTGGGTCGCGGTTCATTGCTTCGTGCAGCAAGCGCGGCAGCTTCGGTAGCGTGATGGCCCACTGCGGCGCTTCTTCTTGCAG
>MEQN01000151.1:20383-25581 GCA_001770235.1 Betaproteobacteria bacterium RBG_16_58_11 | reverse complement strand
GAACAGCCGCAGCAGCACTTTGCCGAAGGAGATATCCTTCAGCGGCTTGTCGAATACCGGTTCGCAAACGGTGCGGATCGCGGCTTCAAATTCGTCCATGCGCGTATCCGCCGGCGCCCAGCCGGCTTCAATGTGGGCGCGCGCCACACGCTTGTAATCGCGGCGGAAGAAGGCGAGAAAATTCTGCGCCAGATAATTCTTGTCCACATCGGTGAGCGTGCCCATGATGCCGAAATCGAGGCCGATGTAGCGCCCGTCCGGGGCGACATAGATGTTGCCGGGATGCATGTCGGCGTGGAAAAACGCGTCGCGGAATACCTGCGTGAAAAAAATCTCTACGCCGTTGCGCGCGAGTTTGGGAATATCCACTCCCTGTGCGCGCAGCTTTTCAACCTGGCTTACCGGCGTGCCGCGCATGCGTTGCATGACCATGACTTCGCGGTCGCAAAAATCCCAAAACACTTCCGGCACCAGCAGCACGCTTTCATCCGCGAAATTGCGCCGCAATTGGCTGGCGTTCGCCGCTTCGCGCATGAGGTCGAGCTCGTAGTGCAAATGCTTGGCGAATTCCGCCACCACCTCGCGCGGGCGCAGGCGCGTCCCATCCTCGAACAGGCGTTCGATTAAGCCGGCGCCGATTTCCAGCAGCGCGATGTCGTGCTCGATCACCGGCTTAATGCCGGGGCGCAAAATTTTCACCGCCGCTTCGCGCCCGTCCGGCAGGCGCGCGAAATGCACTTGCGCCACCGAAGCGCTGGCCACCGGCACTAAATCGAATTCGGGAAACACATCGTCGTAGCGCCGGCCGTACACGCGGTTCAAGGTCGCGATCACCAAATCGGCGGAAAACGGCGGCACCTGATCTTGCAGTTTGGCCAACTCATCGGCCAAGTCGGGCGGCAGCAGATCGCGCCGGGTCGATAGCACTTGGCCGAACTTGACGAAGATTGGACCGAGGCGCTCCAGCGCTTTGCGCAAACGTACCGCGCGCGGCTCGGGCAAGTGGCGCCAGAAGAAGGCGATCTTGACCGTTATGCGCAGCCATTTCAGCCGCGCATGGGCGAGAAAAAACTCATCCAGGCCGTAGCGGAAGGCGATGTAGAGAATTTTTGTGAGACGGAATAGACGCATTTATCTTTGGCCGCGAATTAACGCGAATTGTCGCAAATTAAAAACAACGGCAGTTTCCCTGAGTTGGGGGTTAAATAATTCGCGCTAATTAGCGTTAATTCGCGGCCAACAGTTTTTGAATTCTTTGATCCAAATCATTCACCGCCGCTTCTATAGCCGCGACTTCTTGCGTGAACTGCGTCAAGTGTCGCGGCTTGGCCAGCAGTGCTTGTTCCTCGGTGAAATATTCGCTGGCGCTTAAGGCAAAGCGTTTAATCGATTGCTCGCGCCAGGTGAACCAAGTCTTGGCAAAGCCCGCGATGCGGTGCGCGAGCACGTCGCCGAACAGGCGGGACAAGTCTTCTTCCGCTTCCCACGTGAGCTGGCTCAGTATCTCACGCAGCGCAGCGCCAAATTCGGCATCGCCTTCGATAGTAATGAGTGTCGGATCGCGCGGCTCGACGGTGAGGTAGCGTAAAAATCCAGTGGGCGTGGCAAGCAGCGTGGCGTCGGGCGTGCCCCCTGTCGCTTGCTGCACATGCCCGGATGCATCCAAAGAGAAATTCAACACCGCCGGCGGCAGCCTGAGTTGAAACTGCTTGCCCGCGAAGGGCGCCAGCTTTTCCCGCGCCCAGGCATTTTGTGCGAGCACATGATTGAAGGCGGCGGCGAAGGGGCTCACGCTTAAAATTTGTAGCCCTTATGCAGCGCCACGACGCCGCCGGTGAGATTGAAATAATCCACGCGCTCCAGCCCCGCGTCCTGCATCATCATCTTCAATTCTTCCTGGCTCGGGTGCATGCGGATCGATTCGGCCAGGTAGCGGTAACTGGCTTCGTCCTGGGCCACGAGCTTGCCCATGACCGGCAGAATCTTGAAAGAATAGAAATCATAGAGCGGTGCGAGCGGCTTCCATACCTTGGAAAATTCCAGCACCAGCAAGCGCCCACCTGGGCGCAGCACGCGGTGCATTTCCGCCAGCGCGGCGTCTTTATGCGTCATGTTGCGCAGCCCGAAAGCCACCGTGACGATATCGAAATAATTGCTGGGGAAAGGCAGCTTCTCGCCATCGCAAAGTGCTGCGAGCGGCGTGAAGCCTTGATCCAGCATACGATCGCGGCCCACACCCAGCATGGAGCCGTTGATATCGGTGAGCACGACCTGGCCGCTGGCGCCGACGCGTTTAGCAAAGGCGCTGGCCAGATCGGCCGTGCCGCCCGCCACGTCCAGCACGCGGTTGCCTGGGCGCACTGCGCTTTGCTCGATGGTGAACGCCTTCCACAGCCGGTGCATGCCGGCCGACATCAGATCGTTCATCACGTCGTAGCGATTGGCGACCGAGTGGAATACCTCCGCCACTTTGCGCGCTTTTTCCTGCTCCTCGACTTGCTGATAGCCGAAATGGGTGGTCATGGCGTTTACTTCGATTTGGGCCGGTGTTCAAACGCGGCGGGCATGGCAGAGGCCGCCTCACGGCTCGCGCCGGCTTCTTTCATGCGTGCCAAGTAGCGCGCCCAAAGCGCTTCCTGGTGGGCGCCCAAGTCGTGCAGATAGTCCCAGGAGTAGATGCCCGAGTCGTGGCCGTCGGTGAACGCGAGGTTGATCGCATAGGTGCCGACCGGCTCGATGGCGGTGATCTCCACATTGAGCTTGCCCACTTGCAGCACCTCCTGGCCGGGGCCGTGGCCGCGCACTTCGGCCGAGGGCGAATACACGCGCAGAAACTCGCACGGAAAGTTAAACCGGCTGCCGTCGGCGAAGGCAATTTCCAACAGGCGCGACTTCTGGTGCAGCTTGATCTCGGTCGGTGTCGGGGTTTCTGATCCAGCCATGGCAATTCCTTACGCTTAAAAAACAAGATCATACCTTAGTGTAGTGTTTCACTCTAAACGGTGCTTTCAGCGAGTCCCTGAGCGGTCAGCCGCAAGGCGCGCTTGCGCAGGAATAGCCATTCTATTTCAAGCAAGCGCAACGCCGCGGATGGCCGCTCAGGGACTCGCCCGGAGGGAGCCCCCCAAAGCGCCATGACCGCGTTGCGCCGCTTGGCAATAGAATAACTATTGCCTGCGCGGCGCGCCTTGTCCTGGCGCTTTTGGGGGGCTCTGAAAGCATCGTTTAGAGTGAAACACTACACCGCACCGGGGCTGGCCGAAATTGCTATAAACAGCAGGGTTATGGCGCATTGGCCGGGGATGTCACGCAAACGTCACAGTAGCGTCATAATATGGCCAGGCATTTCCCATGTGGCACGACCGTTTAGGAGTAAAAATGCCCGCAACCGTGTTAGTAGTAGAAGACGAACCCGCGATCCAAGAGCTGATCGCGTTCAATCTCAGGCAGGCTGGCCATATCGTGCTGGCCGCGCCCAGCGCTGAGTCAGCACAGCACCTCATCAAGGAGACGCTGCCGGATTTGATTTTGCTCGATTGGATGTTGCCCGGCATGAGCGGCATCGATTTTGCAAAGAAGCTCAAGAATGATGGCTATACCAAAGCCATTCCCGTGATCATGCTCACCGCGCGTGGCGAAGAGCAGGATAAGGTGAAGGGCCTGGAAACCGGTGCCGACGACTATGTCACCAAGCCGTTCTCGCCGCGCGAGTTGAATGCGCGCATCAAGGCCGTGCTGCGCCGGCGCGCGCCGCAAATGACCGACGAGATGGTGGATGTCGCGGGGCTGGCGCTGGATCCCGTCACCCACCGCGTCACCGGCAACGGCGCACCGGTCGAGCTCGGCCCGACCGAATTCCGCCTGCTGCATTTTCTGATGACGCATCCGGAGCGCGTGCATTCGCGCACACAGCTCCTCGACCATGTGTGGGGCAACCAAGTGTTTGTGGAAGAGCGCACGGTGGATGTGCACATCCGCCGCCTGCGCCGTGCGCTGGAGCCGACCCGGCATGATGCGCTGGTGCAAACCGTGCGCGGCGCGGGCTACCGGCTGTCACAGCGTTAATATCGAACTGGCGCTAGCACCGTGCCATAATTAGCGTTGTTCAATTCTGCCTGCCCTTCCATGCCAGGATTCTGGTCCCGACCGCTTTCTAACCTTGGATTGATCGCCCTGCTGGCGCTGGTCATGTGGCCGATCGCGGGTGCGGTGTGGGCGCTGCTCGGGTTCGGCCTGCTCCTGCTGGGCTACATCTTTTTTAATTTGCGCCAGCTACAAGAGCTCAATCGCTGGCTCGCCAATCCGCAATTGCGCACCGTGCCGGAAGGCGAGGGGCTGTGGGAGGAAACTTTCGTTCTGCTGTATCAGCTCGCGCGGCGCCAGTCGGCGAGCCAGCATCAGTTATCCAAGGCGCTGGAGCGCTTTCAGCGCGCGGGCGAGGCCATGCCCGACGGTGTGGTGATGCTCGATGCGGGCGATCAAATCGAGTGGTTCAATCCGATTGCCGCCCAGCAATTCGGCCTGAATCTCGAAACCGATATCGGCCACCCCATTACCTACCTGCTGCGCCAAAGCCAATTCAACGAATATATCTCCGCGCACAATTACAGCGAGCCGCTGATCATGAAATCGACGCGCAACCCGGAGATCACGCTCGCGGTGCAATTGGTGCCATTCGGCGATGATTTGAAACTATTGCTGGCGCGCGATATCACCCGCTTCGAGCAAGTGGAAACCATGCGCCGCGACTTCATCGCCAACGTATCGCATGAGCTGCGCACGCCGCTCACGGTCATCGGCGGCTTCTTGGAATCGTTGCAGGATTACACCGATTTGAGCGAGGAAAACCGCTCCCATTTTTTCAGCCTGATGCGCGACCAAACCCTGCGCATGCAGCGCTTGGTGGAAGACTTGCTCACCTTGTCGCGCTTGGAGAGCGCAGCGAATCCCTTGCATGAGGAAAAAGTCGATGTGCCCGCTTTGTTGCGGCAATTGCACCAGGATGCGCAGGGCTTGAGCCATGGCCGTCATCCCATCCGGCTGGAGCTGGAAAGCAGCGCCTGCCTGCATGGGGCGGAAAGCGAATTGCGCAGCGCCTTGGGCAACCTGATCAGCAACGCCGTGCGCTACACGCCCCAGGGCGGAGAGATCGTGGTGCGTTGGGAAGAACGCGCAGACGAGGCGCGTTTTTCGGTAAA
>MEQN01000151.1:16678-20375 GCA_001770235.1 Betaproteobacteria bacterium RBG_16_58_11 | reverse complement strand
GCATCGGCATCGAGCCGCAGCACATCCCGCGCCTCACCGAACGCTTCTACCGCGTCGATCGCAGCCGCTCGCGCGAAACCGGCGGCACCGGGCTTGGACTCTCGATCGTGAAGCATGTGCTGACGCGGCATCAAGCGCGGCTGGAGATCGAAAGCATCGTTGGGCAGGGCAGCACCTTCAGCGTGATCTTCCCCGCCACGCGCGTGCTGCGGGCGAAAGTGCCGGCGGTCGCTTAGGCGAAAAAAGCAATTAACCACGGGGGGCACGGGGCACACGGGGAAAGTCAAAGACTTTTCGCTTGAGTTCTTCCACCTTCGGGGAGCAATGGTTCAATCACTCAACTTATTGAGGTTTTCCCCGTACCCCCCGTGTGCCCCGTGGTTATTTTTTCGGTTTATTTAACTTCGAACGCTACGCGCTCGAAATCGGCGCCGCGTTCGACGACCTGGGTCAGGCGCACGTGCAGGGTGTCGTCGATGTGCAGCTCCAATTGCTTGTTGGGGCCGTACCAGCCGTGCGGCAGGACGAGGGTGGCGGGTTCCTTGATGGTCGGAATTTCCGGCAGCAGGAAGGCTTGGATGAATTTGTTCTGCAGCGTGGGAATCAGCACCGGCGCGCGGATGCCCACCGCCATCGGTATGCCGGGGAAAGTGTGGATGCCGATATTCAAATCGCCGCTCGCATCGAAACGCATCCAACGCACTTGGCCGATGGCGAAATGCTTGGCTTGCGGGTGGCGGATCGCGATCAGTTGATTCAACGCGACCCGCGCGGCGTGCAGTCCATCGGCGGCGAGCCGGAATCCCAGCGCCGATTCATCCTGAATCTGCCAGTTTTCCGTTGCAAACCCGATCTGCGAGGCTTGCAGCTTTTGGGTTTGGCTGGAGACGCGGCCGAACATCTGAAAATCTTCCACCTCGCGCCAGCTTAACTCCTGGTGGGTGCGCTCGCCGGGCTGGCGATATACTTTGCCGCCGTTGCAAAAAAAATGGATCGCGGCCAGGGTGAATGAGACTTGCGCCTTCTGCCCGCCCGCGCGGCGCTCATAGGCGCGGTGATGCTGCGGTTCGCACCAATGCTGAAACAGCCGGAACAACTGCGCTTCGCACGCCGGCTGCTTGCAATCCTCGCCCACGTCCAGCTCGCCGGGGTCACCGCCTTTGCGCAGATGTTTGATGCGCTTAACCAGGGTCGCGGCAAGCTGGCTGCCATCCAGGTGGCGAATGTTGGGGCCGGTCTCGAATTGCGCGCCGAATTGAATGCCGGCGGCGCGGTTGAAATCGACCACCAGGGCCGGCAGCTTCAGGTCAGGGTTCGCCGGCACGACCGGCGTTTTGAGGACGTTGACCCGCGCCGCCCATTTATCCAGCCAGCGATCGGCTTGATCCAACTGCCGGGCCGTGAGGGGATACGGGTCGGCCAAATCGAGCAGCAGCGCATGCACGTAAGCCGATTCCGGCCGCGTGCCTTCGACCATGCGGTTGAGCGGATCTTTCACGGCGATTTTTTCCAGCCCAAGTTCCTCGGCGGTGGCGTAGGTTTTGTGCAACTGCTTCCATAGCGCTTCGGGGATATTTTGATGAATGCGCAAGTATTCCAGCATCTGCTGGCCGGTGAGACGGAGGATGCGCTGCACAATCGCGGGCGCGAAATTGGTCAGCGCCTGGTCATTGTCCTGATAGTTTTGCAGGCAAATTTGATAGGCCTGGGTAAACCCTTGCCAGAGCGCGATCACCTTCTTCCACACCGCGAGTTCGGCGGCATCCAAGGGAACCGGCTTGCCGGTATATTTCTTGGCCATTTCGCCTTGGATATAGGCCACCGCTTCGCGCAACTGCTCCTGGATGCGCAGGCGCTCCATGCCGGATAAGGCGGAAGTATGGTTCAGCAGGTCAAGCTGGAGTTGTATCTCGGCGTGCGCGGCGGCGGCCTGGGTCAGCGGCAGGGTGGCGAGCCAATGCTGGCAGGATTTGGCATCGGAAATGATGGGCCGCTGAGGCCCGGTGACGGATGGCTCGTCTAGTGAAAGCATGGCATCCTGCCGGTTTTTCATTTGCCGAATCCTATCAGCCAAGTAGGGATATCTACAAGCAATTCCGGTGTAACTCCGGTGTAATAATGGCCGGCCAGGTTTACGTCAGCGCCTCGGCCAAGGCGGCGCGCAGTGTTTCCCTCTCCGGCGCGCCATGCCGCATCCCCGCCCGCACCGGCGCGGCCCAAATCGGCTGCGGGAAATGCGCATCGCCGGCAAAGCGCGGAATCACATGCCAATGCACATGCGGCACGACATTGCCCAAACTGGCCAGATTGATCTTGTCCGGGTGCATCAGGCGGCGCAAGGCGGTCTCCACCGCGAACACCACCTGCATCAACCGCTGCCGCTCGGCCTCGGGTAAATCGCTCATTTCGCCCGCATGCCGGTTCAGGATCACGCGGCAAAAACCGGGGTAGTCCGGCATCTCCACCGCTACCACGCGGCACAGATCATCCTGCCAGAGCACATCGCCGCCGGGGGTGTCGCACAGTTCGCACGCCATTACAGCAACACCCGTTCGATGCCGCCCTGGTTGGCGCGGGCGATGTAATCTTCCATCCAGGTTTCGCCCAGCAAGCGGCGCGCGAGTTCGATCACGATGTAGTCGGCATCCAGGCCGGTGTCGTCGCGATAGCGCAGCATGCCTTGCAGGCACGACGGGCAGGAGGTGAGCGTTTTCACCTGCGCGGCGGGGGCCGTGGCGCGGATTTTTTCCAGGCCCAGGTTCAGCTCTTCCAGCTTGCGGAAGCGTATTTGGGTCGAGATATCGGGGCGCGAAACCGCGAGCGTGCCGGCCTCGCCGCAGCAGCGCGCGGAGAGTTGCACTTCGCTCCCCATCAGGGCGTTCGCCACTTGCAGCGGGTCATGTTGTTTCATCGGCGTGTGGCAGGGGTCGTGGTATAGGTATTTCACACCCGGCACATCGTCCAGCTTCACGCCTTTTTCCATCAGGTATTCGTGAATGTCGAGCAGGCGTGAACCGGGGAAAATTTTGTCGAACTGGTATTTCTGCAATTGATCCATGCAAGTGCCGCACGACACCACCACGGTTTTGATGTCGAGATAGTTGAGCGTATTCGCCACCCGGTGAAACAGCACCCGGTTCGTGGTGCTGATGTGCTGCCCCTTGTCGTGATTGCCCGCCGCGGTCTGCGGATAGCCGCAACACAAATAGCCCGGCGGCAGCACGGTGATCGCGCCCACGTGATACAGCATGGCTTGGGTGGCGATCCCCACTTGCGAGAACAGCCGCTCCGAGCCGCAGCCGGGGAAATAAAACACCGCATCGGCATCCTCGCCCGCTTTGGCCGGATCGCGGATCACCGGCACCATGGCCGGATCCTCTAAGCCCAAGAGCGCGCGCGAGGTTTTTTTGGGCAGTCCGCCCGGCATCGGCTTGTTGAAAAAATGAATCACCTGCGCCGTCACCGGCGGCAGGCCATGCGTGGCAGGTGGGCGTGCATTTTGTGCGCGCAGCAAGCCCATGCGCCTGGCGATGCCATAGCCCACGCGCTGGGCCGCATAGCCCCATTCGATCATGGCCTTGCGCGTGAGTTTGATCGCATCGGCGTCGGTGGCGTTGAGAAACAGCATCGACGCAAAGCTGCCGATGTTGAATTGCTTCTGCCCGCGCCGCCGCAAAAAGTTGCGCATCGCAATCGA
>MEQN01000151.1:15168-16589 GCA_001770235.1 Betaproteobacteria bacterium RBG_16_58_11 | reverse complement strand
GAGCGAAATGCCGCGCCGGGTTTGCTCTTCGTACAGGAAGGCCTCGATCAACAGACTGGTGCCGAGAATTTTATTGCGCGGGCTATACAGCAGATTCGCGCGCGGGATGTGCGTATTGCACACCGGTTTGCATTTTCCGCAACGCAGGCAGTCTTTGATCGAGTCGGCGATATCGCCGATCTCCGACTGCTCCATGATCAAGGATTCCACTTCCAGTAAATTGAAGCTGGGGGTGTAAGCGTTGTGCAGATCGGCGCCGGGCAAGAGCTTGCCCTGGTTGAAGCGGCCGTGCGGATCGACTTGCTGCTTGTACGCCGCGAACGGCGCGATGTCTTCCGCCGAGAGAAATTGCAGTTTGGTGATGCCGATGCCGTGCTCGCCCGAGATCACGCCGCCCAGCGTGGTGGCGAGCGCCATGATGCGCTCCACCGCTTGATTCGCCTCTTGCAGCATGGCGTAGTCGTCGGAATTCACGGGCAAGTTGGTATGCACATTGCCGTCGCCGGCGTGCATGTGCAGGGCGACGAAGACGCGACTTTTCAGCACGCTCTGGTGTATCGCATCCAACTTGTCGAGCACCTTCTGATATTCGCGCCCGGTGAAAATCTGATGCAGCTCCAAGCGGATCTCGCGCTTCCACGACACGCGCAGGGTGTGATCTTGGAGGGCGTGAAACACCGTCGCGCCAGGGGGCGGTGAGGGGGGAGCGGGGAGCGGGAAAGCGGCGGCGTAGCCGGTTGCCGCCGAGTCGAGATGGTCGAGCAGCCATTGCCAGCGCGTTCGCGCGGCGTCGATCAGACTCAGCGCCTGGGCACGGCGATTTTCGGTGAGGGTGGGATCAGGCGTGCTTTCCTCGTCGCGGATCAGCGGCAGCTCGCCTTGCAAAAAGGCTTCCAGCGCATCCAGCAGACGCAACTTGTTGCGCGTGGAAAGCTCGATATTGATGCGCTCCACGCCCTCGGTGTAATCGGCCAAACGCGGCAGCGGGATCACCACGTCCTCATTGATCTTGAAGGCATTGGTGTGCGCGGCAATCGCCGCGGTGCGCGCGCGGTCGAGCCAAAATTTGCGCCGCGTCTCCGGGTTCACCGCAATGAAGCCTTCGCCGCCGCGCGCATTGGCCAGGCGCACGATATGCGAGGCCGCCTCGCCTACGGCGTTTTCATCGCTTGATGCGATATCGGCCACCAGCACCATATTCGGCCGCTGCGGACGGTTGGCTTTGGTGGCATAGCCCACGGCTTTTACATAGCGCGCATCGAGATGCTCCAGCCCCGCCAGAAGTGTGTGCGGGTGCAGTTCGAGATAGTCCTTGATCTCGACGATGGCGGGCACGGCTTCGCGCGTCTGGCCGAAGAATTCCAGGCAGATCGTGCGCACATGCGCCGGCATTTTGTGCAGGATAAAAGTGGCCGAGGTGA
>MEQN01000151.1:14724-15029 GCA_001770235.1 Betaproteobacteria bacterium RBG_16_58_11 | reverse complement strand
GTCGGTGTAACGGCTAATGCGAAAGCGCGCCAGTGGCGCATCGTGAATCTTGCCCAGGTTGTGATCGAGACGCTCCACCAGCATCCAATCGCCGTCCGGCGTCACCATGCGCCACGACACCAGATTGTCGATGGCGGTGCCCCACAGCACGGCTTTTTTACCACCGGCATTCATCGCCACATTGCCGCCGATGCACGAGGCGTCGGCCGAAGTCGGATCGACCGCGAATACGCGCCCCGCTTCATCTGCGGCTTCCATCACGCGCTTGGTGACCACACCCGCACCGCAATGAATCGTCGCCACCG
>MEQN01000151.1:14036-14704 GCA_001770235.1 Betaproteobacteria bacterium RBG_16_58_11 | reverse complement strand
GTGCTTTGCGTAACGGCACCCAAGGTGTCGAGCTTCTCGGTATTGATCACGGCCGAGAGCTTGGTCAGCGGCACCGCGCCCCCGGTATAGCCGGTGCCCCCGCCGCGCGGGATGATGGTGAGGTCCAGCTCGATCAGCGTGCGCACCACGGGGGCGACTTCTTCCTCGGTATCGGGATTCACGATCACGAACGGATATTCCACGCGCCAGTCGGTGGCGTCGGTGACATGCGACACGCGCGCCAGCCCATCGAATTGAATATTGTCGCGGCGCGTGACACGGCTTAAGCGATCCATCACGCGCTTGCGCAATAGCTGGGTGTGAGTGAATTCCGCTTCGAACACATTGACCGCTTCGTGCGCGGCGCCGAGCAATTGCGCCACGGCCTCGTTGCCCTGGCGTCGCGCTTCGATCGCATTCAGCCGATGCCGCAGCGCGCCGATCAAAGCGGCGCGACGCTTGTCGTTTGCCAGCAGATCGTCTTGCAAATAGGGGTTGCGCGTGACCACCCAGATATCGCCCAGCACCTCGAACAGCATGCGCGCCGAACGCCCCGTGCGACGCTCGCCGCGCAACTCGCCGAGCACGCGCCACATATCCGCCCCGAGCAGGCGGATCACGATCTCGCGGTCGGAGAACGAAGTGTAGTTGTAGGGGATTTCGCGCAG
>MEQN01000151.1:12892-14027 GCA_001770235.1 Betaproteobacteria bacterium RBG_16_58_11 | reverse complement strand
AGACATGACTAGAAACGCGGAAAAAAACGCATTTTAACGCAATGCGCGCGCGCCGGTATCGTAACAAATGCGATTAACCACGGGGGGCACGGGGTTCACGGGGAAAAGGGAGAAACAGTACAAAGGCGAAAGTTATTGCGCTTTCCCCGTGTGCCCCGTGCTCCCCGTGGTTCAAAGGCCGTTTTTAGGTTTATCTTTTCTGCAAACTGCCAAACACTTTGCGCACGTATTCGCTGCTGCGGCCCAGTGGATCGCGGCGAATGGCTTTTTCCTCTTCCGCGATCATGAAGAACAGGCCGTCGAGCGCTTTGCCGGTAACATACTCCGACATATTGGCTTGTTCCTTGCTGACCAAGCCCGCTTTGGAAGCGGTGCCGGCGATGCGGTCATATTGCTGAGTGAGTTTGTAGCGGTTCACGGTCTTGCCCACGATCGGCAGGAAGCGTTCGTGCAGTTTCGTTTCCGTCGCCTGGCGGAAATATTTGGTGGCGGCGTCTTCGCCGCCGGTCAAAACCGCCTTCGCGTCTGCCACGCTCATATTCTTGATGGCATCCACCAGCAGCGTCTTCGCTTCCGGCACCGCGGCTTCGGCGGCGCGGTTGAGCGAGGTTTTGAGTTCCTCCACCCGCTTGCCTTGGCCCAAGGCCTTCATCACGGATTCCACGTTTTGCAGCGATTCGGGTAGGGGAATGCGCACTTTATCGTTGAGCAAAAAGCCATCGGTGCGCCCGAGGGTGGACACGGCTTTGCCCGCGCCTTCGACTAATGCATCTTTGAGCCCGCGCGTTACATCCTGGTCGGAGAGGTTGCTGGCAGGGGCACTGCTCTTTTTGGTGGTTGCTTCGCCTACGCCCTTGAGCAAGTCACCTAAATCCAAGGCCCATGTCGCGCTGGACAAGATGAGCGCGGATACAAAAAAGTATGCTTTCATTTTTTATCTCCTGGGGTAGGGGTAAGGAGTGGCTCAACTAAGTTTTGCAGCCGCCCGTAATGCACCTGACCGCTGATTTTATGCCGCAGGCGGCCGTTCCTGTCGATGATGAAGGAGGTCGGCAGGCGGGAGACATCGCCGAACGCGCGGCGCTGCTCGGCATTCGCCATCAGCGCCGGAAAGGTGTAGCCGTTTTCGCGCAGG
>MEQN01000151.1:12633-12881 GCA_001770235.1 Betaproteobacteria bacterium RBG_16_58_11 | reverse complement strand
CTTGGCCGGATCATCATCCACGCTGAACGCGAGAATCTCGAAGCCCTTGGCTTGATAGTCTTTGTAAAAATCTTGCATCGCCGGCATTTCGTGGCGGCAATAGGGGCACCAAGTGGCCCAGAAATTTACCAGCACCACTTTGCCGCGCAGCCCTTCCGTTGTGCCCATGCGGCCATCAAGCGTGGTGAAGGGCAGATTCGGCAGCGGTTCATTCAGATCCGATACGAAAGCCAGCGGACGAAACCACA
>MEQN01000151.1:12315-12487 GCA_001770235.1 Betaproteobacteria bacterium RBG_16_58_11 | reverse complement strand
TTCATGGTGAGCTGGTTCGCCGGGCTATTCTACCTGCCGCGCTTGTTCGTGAATCACGCCATGACACAAGACCCCGCAGTGGCCGCGCAGTTATTGGCGATGGAGCGCAAACTCTACCGCTTCATCACGCCGCTGGGGGTGTTAACCCTCGCAACGGGGCTGTGGTTGTGGC
>MEQN01000151.1:0-12173 GCA_001770235.1 Betaproteobacteria bacterium RBG_16_58_11 | reverse complement strand
GTTCAATGAACTGCCGGTGCTGATCTTGTTCGCCGTCGTCATCCTGGTCGTCGTCAAACCCTTTTAAAAAATTGTAGCGCCGGCCTCCCTGCCGGCAAGTTCCACCCTCAATAGGAATAATCATGAATCAATTTTTCGCCACATGCCCGCGCGGGCTAGAAGCTGTGCTGGCGCAAGAGCTTGTGGCACTCGGCGCAACGCATGCCAAAGCCACCGATGGCGGCGCGAGTTTCACCGGCTCCATGGCGCTGTGCTATCGCGTCAATCTGGAAAGTCGTGTCGCCAGCCGTGTGCTGTGGCAGATCGACAGCGCACCTTATCGCATCGAAGAGGATGTGTACCAGCGTGCGCGCAGCCTGCCGTGGGAAGATTGGTTCACGCCGCACGACACGATCGCGGTCAAAGTCACCGCGCAGCGCTGCCAGTTGAAGAGCTTGGAGTTCATCACTTTGCGCATCAAAGATGCCGCGTGCGATCACTTTCGCGATCTCACCGGCATTCGCCCCAGCGTCGATACGAAGCTGCCGGATGTGCGCATCCACGCCTATTTCGACGCACAGCAATTCACGCTCTACCTCGACACCTCGGGTGAAACGCTGTTCAAGCGCGGCTACCGGCAATTCACTGGCGAAGCGCCGCTGCGCGAGAATCTCGCCGCTGGCATTCTCAAACTCAGCGGCTGGGAGCCGGGCATGCCGCTGCTCGATCCCATGTGCGGCAGCGGCACTTTCGTCTTGGAAGCAGCGCTGATGGCGTTGCACATCCCGCCCGGCATCAATCGACCGTTCGGCTTCGAACGCCTGAAGAATTTCGAGCGCAGCGTGTGGGAGCAAATGCGCGCCGAAGCAGCAGACCAAGTTTTACCCGCGACGCCTCTGCCTATCTACGGCAGCGATATCGATAAGTGGGCGGTGATCGATGCCAACAAAAACCTGGAGAACGCCGGTTTGAGTAAGGTGGCGACGGTAGTCGAGCAAGACATCCTCGACATCACCGCGCCCGCGACCAGCGGCGTGCTGGTGATGAACCCGCCCTACGGCGAACGCATCGGCGAGGCGGATGAATTGGCCGAGCTGTATCCCAAACTGGGCAGCGTGTTGAAGCAACGCTTTGCCGGTTGGAAAGTCGGCATCCTCACCGCCGACACGCGGCTACCCAAGCTGATGCGGCTCAAGCCCTCGCGCAAGATTCCGCTGTTCAACGGCCCGATTGAGTGCCGCTTGTATCTGTTTGAAATGGTGGCGGGGTCGAATCGGGGATAGGTCCAAGACAGCCGGTTTATTTTCGTTTGCAGCGAACCGGCCAAACAGCTTTACTGCCAGCGGGATAAACGGCGCCATCCTCGCCCGCCACGGCAATACCGGCCTTCTTGCCTTCATCCGGCAAAGCGCGGACCTGATCCAAATCGTTCACCCTCCGAAGATAGAGAATCAAGGGATCATCGAGCACCGCTCCTTGGCCCTGCACCTGGGAGCCATAGATTCCCTTCCTGGTGAATTCCGCGCTCGGTCCGTAGAAAGTGGAGAGATGCAAGTGCGGATAGCCCGCCGCGCCGAAGTAGCCGCCGGCCGTGCCGGTGCTGCCCGAGAACGCGACGACCTGCCCCGCCTGCACGCGATCACCCTCCCTCAGGCCAGGCAGGGTGGAAAGATGCTGATATTTGGTGAATACCCAGAACGCCAGGCCGGTATCGGCAGGCGCGTGCCGCAGCCAGAGGAAAATGCCTTCCAATTGACCGCCTTCGCCGCGGGCAATCACCTCGCCGGATGCAACAGCAAGCAGCGCGGCGCCTTCCTGCAAACTCAGATCGATACCGCCGTGCAATCCGCCATGACGGTCGCCGCGCCGCATGCTGCCGTCAAAACGGGTGGGCGAGGCAAAAGGCGATGCAATCGGCGCGCAATCGAATCCGGCGGGGAACGCGGGGGCCAGGCCAGTTTCAGTGATCTTGCCGTCCCGCCGTTCAACGCCATCGGACGAAAGCGTCGAGTTGCCTGACGGCGTTTCGGCTTGTTTCATGCCGGCGGGCCGTTCGCCGCCGCTTCCCCTGCGGCCAAAGCCGCCCATCTGCGCTTCTACTGGCAAGGCCAGTGATGCGGTGAGCAAGAGTGAAACAAAAACAGAGAATTTGCATCGACCGTGGATTCCAATTCCAACCGCATCCTTGGACAGTGAATTCACCATTTTTTAGTGGCCGAGCTATAAGTCGCGAGGAGATAGCCCCGTATGTTTTGCGATGCGAGCCAACATCTTGGGGCCAATCTCTTCACCATCATGAAAGGCAAACACATAATCGGGGAATCCAGGACGGCTAAGCGTTCTGTGAGAACCAGACTGGCGTTTAATTTCCTAGCCGAGTTGGAACAAGGCGGAGAGAACTCGCTTTGCCTTGGCCGAGGGCCATTGACTCATGCGGCAACAGGGATAGAAATATTGATTGCGATCGCTTGGCTTTCGCCATGCTCAAGGCGCTCGGCGATAACGCGAAGCGCGAGGGCTTCAGCTTTGGACATAGCTTCTTGAGCGTTAGCACCATATGCCAATACACCTGGCAACTCTGGCACCTCTGCTAGCCAACGTCCGTCCTCTTCTTGTTCATGCACGATAGTGAAGTTCATGAATTTGCCTCCGCCCCATTGCTTAATGGCGATATTCTACGCCCGGGTGATCTAAAACCCCAGCGCATCGGTACCCAAAGCCTTTTGTCCAAAGAACATTTGGAACAGACCGGGTTCGGGTGGCCGCTTCTGCGATAATGGGTGGACTTTAGAAATATCGCTGTTCTCAATCCCCCACCTTCTTGGCAGGACCCCATGCAAACCGAAACCTTTATCCCGGGCAAGGACGCCTCGCTCGAATCCTCCATCGCTGCCATGACAGGCAAGCTTGCCGCCCTGGGCTTCCACGTCGAAGAGCGCACCTGGCTCAACCCGGTGGAAGGCATCTGGTCGGTGCATATCAGCGAGCGCGATTGCCCGCTGATGTTCACCAACGGCAAGGGCGCCACCAAGCTGGCCGCACTGGCCAGCGCGCTGGGCGAGTTTTTCGAGCGCCTCTCCTGCAACTATTTTTGGACACATTATTATCTGGGCGAGGCGATTGCCAATCGCGCATTCACCCACTACCCGCGCGAACAATGGTTCAAGCATGACGACGACGGCCATTGGCCGGAGGAATTGCTCACGCCGGAACTGCACCAGTTCTACAACCCGGAAGGCGCAGTCGATGCCAGCGCGCTGGTCGATCTCAACTCCGGCAACGCCGAGCGCGGCATTTGCGCGCTGCCCTACATCCGTGAACGCGACGGCGCCAGCGTGTGGTTCCCGGTCAACATCATCGGCAACCTGTATGTCAGCAACGGCATGTCGGCGGGCAACACGCGCAACGAAGCGCGCACCCAGGCGCTGTCGGAAATCTTCGAGCGCTACGTAAAGTTCCGCATCATTGCCGAAGGCCTGTGCCTGCCGGATGTGCCAGCGGACGTGATCGCGCGCTATCCGCGCATCGCAGCGGGGGTCAACGCACTGCGCGCCGCCGGCTTCGGCATCCTGGTCAAAGATGCTTCGCTGGGCGGGCAATATCCGGTGATGAACGTGACCCTGCTCAACCCGCACGACCAGGGTTGCTTTTCCAGCTTCGGCGCACACCCGCGCTTTGAAATCGCCCTGGAGCGCGCATTGACCGAATTGCTGCAAGGCCGCGCGCTGGATGCGCTGAGCGGCTTCCCGGAACCGGGCTTCGATCTGGACGAAATCGCCCACGCGCAGAATCTGGAAATTCACTTCGTCGATTCCAGCGGCATCATCAGTTGGAATTTCCTCGGCGATACGCCGGATTTCGCCTTCAGCGATTGGAATTTCAGCAACACTACTGAGGAAGACTATGCGTGGTCGGTCGAGCGCATCCACGCCGAAGGGCGCGACATCTACGTCGCCGACTACACCCACCTGGGCGTCTACGCCTGCCGCATCTTCGTGCCCGGCATGTCCGAGATCTATCCGATCGACGATCTGGAATTTGAAAACAACAGCGTCGGTAACCACATCCGTTCCCCCATCCTGCACCTGTCGGATCTCGACGACGACGAATGCAAAGACCTGTTGGAAACCCTGAACGAACTCGGCCTCGCCGACCAGCGCCCGGTCGCTGCACTCATTGGTCTCGCACCCGATGCCGGCTCGCTATGGAAAGACCTGCGCGTGGGCGAACTTAAGCTTCTACTGGCATTGGCCATCGGCGACACAGACGCCACCCGCGAAGGCTGCGACTGGGCGCGTCATTTCGCACAGTTGAATGAACAGCGTCGACGCGTCTATCTGTGCATCGAAAGCCTGCTGAATCTGAGTGATGCCGCCCCCTACAGCGACGCCCTGCAACAACTGTACGGCGCAGAAGCGCTGCAACAAGCAAAAGCGCTGCTCAACCGTGAGCAGCGCTTCTTTGATCTGCACGCGCCGGGGCTGGCGCTAGAGGGTTGCGACATGCACCAGCGGTTGCTCGCTGCCTATGGCAAGCTGCATGCGCATTAATCATCAGCAGCGTGGCGTCAAATAAATCGAGTCTGAACCTTATTTAAACGGCCGCTTCCAGTGCCAACCAGCCCACCCCCTTGCCCTTGGCGCGTAGCCGCTCCTGCCGGAAGCAGTTAATTGACATTAACTGCGGATTTTCCGCAATACGGATATTCATGCTATGATGAAATCTGATTTTATCGGAGTACCCATCATGCGCCAGACCCTGATTGTTTCCACGCGTGGACAAATCACCTTGCCCGCCGATATTCGTAAACAGTTCGGCATCAAGAGCGGCGAGCCGGTCATCATCGAGGACCGCAATGGCGAACTCGTGCTAAAACCCGCCACCGTGATGGAGGTTGAGATGTATAGCCCGGAACAAGTCGCGGAGTGGGATGAGCAAGACCGGCTCAGCGATGCGCAACGCAAGGCGGTGCTCAATCGCTTGTCGAAGCGCGCAGCCAAGGTAGCCAAGAAACGTAGCTAATGCGCCTGTTTTTCGACGCAAACACGCTGTTTACCGTCGCGCACAATCCGAAAGGGAAGGCGGCGCTGATCATCGATCTGGGCGCCAAGTGCTACTGGAAACTTTACACGAGTGCCTACGCCATCGAGGAAGCGCGACGCAATCTGGAAGCCAAGTTCCCCGCCGCGCTTGGCACTTTTGCGAAGCTGCTAGCGACGTTTCAGACCGGGCCGGAAAGTCGTTCGTACAAATGCCCCGCTGGCCTACCCAACAAGGACTGCCCGATTTATCTGGCCGCCCTTGGCTGCCGTGCTACACACTTGTTGACCGGCGATATCTGGGATTTTGGCCCGCTCATGAATCAACCCAAGAAGACTGACGGTCTCGTGATTCAAACCGTCGCGCAATTCCTGGAGGCTCTGTAGCACCATGGCTCAAGTTTGGCTCGATGCTTTCAAGGTCTACGCTCACCCCCGTGTCGCCGGCATGCTGTTCCTCGGCTTTTCCGCTGGGCTGCCGCTGCTGCTGGTGCTGGGCACGCTGTCTTTTTGGCTGTCGGAGGCGGGGATTGCGCGCGCGACGATCGGGCATTTGAGTTGGGTGGGCTTGGCGTATGGCTTCAAGTTTCTGTGGTCGCCGCTGGTGGATCGGCTGAGATTGCCGATCCTGACGGCGCGCTTGGGGCAGCGGCGGTCATGGCTGCTGCTGTCGCAAATCTGTATCGCGATGGCCTTGTTCGGCATGGCGAATAATGACCCTGTGTTGAATCTGACGCATACGGTGTGGCTGGCGTTGGCGGTGGCGTTCGCCTCGGCCACGCAGGACATCGCGCTCGACGCCTACCGCATCGAAGCGGTGGAAACCGAGAAGCAGGGCGCGATGGCGGCGACTTATCAGGCGGGCTATCGCATCGCGATGATCACGGCGGGTGCGGGTGCGCTGTGGATCGCGGCGAGCGTCGATCCCTCGGAAGCAACCTATGATTTCCGCCCCTGGCAAGTGGCCTACACGGCGATGGCGGCGCTGATGCTGGTCGGCATTCTCACCACGCTGATCATCCGCGAGCCGGAGAAAAAAATCTCCACGGCCACCAACGAGCGCGAAGCCCACGCGCGCGAACGTCTCAAAGCCGCTGGCTTATCTGGCGGCGTTCTGAATGCCACGGCCTGGTTTTACAGTGCAGTGCTGTCGCCCTTCATCGATTTCATCCAGCGCTTTAAATGGCAGGCCGCGCTGATCCTTGCCCTGATCGCCGTGTACCGTATTTCCGATGTGGTGATGGGCGTGATGAGCAATCCGTTTTATCAGGAGATGGGCTTCACCAAGGACGAAGTCGCCACCGTGTCGAAAGTCTACGGCGTGATCATGACCATCGCCGGTGCGGCGCTGGGCGGGCTGTTGACCATGCGCATGGGCGTGATGCGCACACTTTTTTTAGGTGCAGTCTTATCCGCCGCCACCAATCTGCTCTTCGTCTGGCTGGTTGGGCGCGGGCATGATGTTGGCGCATTGGTGTTCACCGTGTCGGCGGACAACCTCTCCGCCGGGATCGCGTCCAGCGCGTTCGTCGCCTATCTCTCCGGCCTCACCAATCAGGCGTATTCCGCGACCCAATATGCGCTGTTCACCTCGGTGATGCTGCTGCTGCCCAAATTCATCGCCGGTTTTTCCGGCGAGTTTGTCGATGCCTATGGCTGGGCCAATTTTTTCACCGGCACCGCGCTGATCGGCGCGCCGGTGTTGGTGTTGGTGTGGTTGGTGGCGCGGGGAGCCAAACATAATCAAAAAAACGATTGAACCACGGAGTACACAGAGGACACGGAGGAAAGCCGAATCATTTTTACCTCCGTGTCCTCTGTGTACTCCGTGGTGCAAGATTTTTGGATAAGTTGCCATGCCCGAATTCAACCTGCTCGCGCTTTTCCTCATCGGCCTCCTCGGCGGGGTGCATTGCGTCGGCATGTGCGGCGGCATCGTCGGCGCGTTTTCGTTGCAGTTGCCGGGCAGCGGCCCGCGTCTCTCGTATCATCTCGCTGCGAATCTCGGGCGGCTGGCGAGCTATGTCATCGCTGGCTTGATTGCCGGTGCGCTGGGTTCTACCAGCGCGTTTCTATCGCAATTATTCCCGGCGGAAAAAATCCTCTATGTGCTCGCCAATCTGGTGTTGATCGCTTTGGGGCTGCACTTGGCCGGCATCTGGTCCGGCGTGCTGGTATTGGAAGCGGCGGGCGGTGGGGTGTGGAAACGCTTGCAGCCGCTCTTCAAAAAACTGGTGCCGATTCAGAGCGTGCCGCAAGCGTTCGCGGCGGGTATGGTGTGGGGCTGGCTGCCATGCGGGTTGGTGTATAGCGTGCTGATCGCCGCCTTGGCGAGCGGCAGTGCGCTGCAAGGCGGCTTGACCATGCTCGCTTTTGGCCTGGGCACGCTGCCGAATTTGCTCTTGATGGGAATCTTTGCCAGCCAGTTGCAAAAGCTGCTTACGCGGCGCGGGGTGAAGCTCGGGGCTGGGTTGGTGATTGTCGCGCTGGGTGTGACAGGCTTGCTACGCGCCTTAAACTAAGTAAGCAAAATCCTCACCACGGAGTACACAGAGGACACGGAGTAATACGAAAAGTTTTTACTCCGTGTCCTCTGTGTACTCCGTGGTGCAAAAAGAATTCAGCCCATCCGCTCGACCCGATACACGGCGAGGCTGCCAAATAAATTCGGCAACACCGAAACCTGATGCCCGCGATGGATCACGCTGCGTTCCAGAATGCGCACGTTCAACGTGGCGCAGAAGGCTTCGAAATCCTTGAGTGTGCATAGATGGATATTCGGCGTGTCGTACCATTGGTAGGGCAAGTCGCGCGACACCGGCATGCGTCCGGCGATGATTTGCAGCCGGTGTTGCCAGTAGCCGAAGTTGGGGAAGGTCACGATCGCCTGGCGGCCCACGCGCAGCATTTCCTGCATGATGCGCTCGGTGTGCTTCATCGATTGCAAGGTCTGCGACAGGATGACGTAATCGAATGAACCGGACTCGAAGCCGGAGAGGCCGGATTCCAAATCGGTCTGAATCACGTTCACACCGTTTTTCGCGCAAGCCAAGATTTTTTCGTCGGCGATTTCCACGCCATAACCCCAGACCTTGCGCTCCTCTTTCAAATAGCGCAGCAAGCTACCGTCGCCGCAGCCGAGGTCGAGTACCTTCGCGCCGGATTGTACCCACCCGGCGATCGTCTCGAAATCCGCGCGCTGGCGTGCGTGCGCCATCATCTGCGCATTCATGCGGCGTCTCCCAGATCGATGCGTTGCATGTAGGCGCGCACCAGGTCGTGGTAGTAGGGATCGACCATCAAGAAGGCATCGTGACCGTGGCTGGAAGTGATTTCGGCATAGGTCACGTCGCGCTCGTTATCCAGCAGCGCCTTGACGATCTCGCGCGAGCGCTCTGGCGCAAAGCGCCAGTCGGTAGTGAACGAGACGATCAGAAAACCGGCTTTCACCGGCTGTAGCGCCTGTGCCAGCAAACCCTCGTTGTGATGGTGGGTCGGGTCGAAATAATCCAGCGCCTTGGTCATGAGCAGATAGGTATTCGCATCGAAGCTCTCGGCAAATTTGTCGCCTTGATAGCGCAAGTAGGATTCGATCTCGAACTCGACGTCGTAGCCGTACTGGAACGCGCCGGCGCGCAGCATGCGGCCGAATTTGCTGCCCATCACATCGTCCGAGAGATAAGTAATGTGGCCGAGCATGCGCGCGAGGCGCAAGCCGCGTTTGGGCACAACTTTATGCGCGTAGTAATCGCCACCATGAAAATCCGGGTCGGTCAGAATCGCCTGGCGCGCGACGTCGTTGAACGCGATGTTTTGCGCGGTAAGCTTGGGCGCGGCGGCAATCACCAGCGCATGCCGTATCCGCTCCGGGTAGGTAATGCTCCATTGCAGCGCCTGCATGCCGCCGAGGCTGCCGCCGACCACCGCCGCGAATTGTTGGATGCCCAGGCGGTCGGCAAGGCGCGCTTGGGTTTCGACCCAATCATCCACCGTCACCAGGGGAAAGCGCGCGCCATAGGGTTGGCCGGTCGCCGGATCGAGGCTGGAAGGCCCGGTCGAGCCATGGCAGCCGCCGAGATTGTTCAGACCGATGACAAAAAATTTATTGGTGTCGATCGGCTTGCCGGGGCCGATCATGGTGTCCCACCAGCCGGGGCGTTTGTCGTGTTCCGAATGAAAGCCCGCGACATGGTGATTGCCGGACAGCGCATGGCAAACCAGCACGGCGTTGTTTTTATCGGCGTTGAGCTGTCCGTAGGTCTCAAAAACGAGTTCGTAGCGATCGAGCACGGCGCCGCTGCGCAGCTTGATGGGCGTATCGAAGCGCGCGGTCTGCGGCGTGACGATGCCGACGGAAGTGAGATCGGGGGAATGCACGGCTATTTATCAATCAGGCTTATTGGGCCGCATTATATCCTCATTCACACTCAAGGAATCCGCCCCGCGCGCCGCTAATCAACTCAGCAGCATCTTGCAGGAGGCAAACATGAATACGCCCTGTCACATCCCGTTGGCGGATATCAAGTCCGTGTATAGCCTGGCCGAAGTCGATCGCGCCATGGAGGCGGCGTCGCCCAGCAAGAACGAACCGCTCAAGGCGCTGTACGAAAAGATGCGCGAGCGCGGCGGCGATCGCTATCTGGTGCGGCCCTCCTCGACCGACGGCATCGATGCCTTGTACGACGCCTGCCCTAATTTCAAGCCAGTCATCGACGATATCAAGAAGCACACCACGCTCGCCATCTCCGGCCAGGAACCGGTGTATTTCATGCCGATATTGCTGCTGGGCGAGCCGGGTTTGGGTAAAACGCATTTCGCCAAGTGTTTGGCGCAAGTGCTTGGCACCGGGTTTGAGTTTGTGTCCATGAGTTCATTAACGGCGGGTTGGATCCTCTCCGGCGCCTCCTCGCAATGGATGAATTCCAAGCCCGGCAAGGTCGCGCAATCGCTGGTGGACGGCGAATACGCCAATCCCCTGATCGCGCTGGACGAGGTGGACAAGGCCGGCGGCGATGCGCGCTACGACCCGATGGGTGCGCTGTATTCCCTGCTGGAGAAGGATACCGCGCGGCATTTTAAGGATGAGTTTCTCGAAGTGCCGCTGAATGCCAGCCATATTCTGTGGATTGCGACCGCGAATGATGAAGGCGCGATTCCGGAGCCGATTCTCAACCGCATGAATGTTTATGCCATCGGGCGTCCGGACCGCGAAGGGGCGATGCGCATCGCGCGCGCTTTGTACGCGGAGATCGTGTCCGAGCATAGCTGGGGATTCGAACCTGAACTATTGGAAGAGGAAGTGCTGGAAACGCTGGTGAATGTGCCGCCGCGCGATATACGCAAAGTGCTGCTGGATGCCTTCGGCAATGCCAAGCTCGACGGCCGCGACTATCTCACGCTGAAGGATTTGGATTTGGATCGCTTGGCCAAGCGCAAAGCCAAGATCGGGTTTTGCAGTTAAACCGGGTCAGGAACTCTTGCGCTTCTTGGAATAACGCCGGTCGCCGGATTTATCGCGCGGGCGCGCATGATGGTCGCGCCGGTCGGCTGTTGTGCGCCGATCCAGTTCGGGCGGAAAGTCGGCCAGGATTTCCGCCAAGTAGTCACGGGCGCGGGTCTGCAACAGGACTTGGCCTTCGGGCGTGGCCAGTAATTCGCGGATTTCATCCGGACTGCCCGAAGACTTGTTAATCGCGTCTTGCCAAGCCTGCATGATGTAGCGCTGCACGGTCGATTTTTGCTCGGCGGTGCCTTCGAAATCCATTTCATCATCAAGGCCATCCACCATCGAAAACTCGATGCCCTGCTGCCCGATACGGTAGTTGTATTCCAGCTTCATAGATCCCCAAACGTGGCAAGCCGTTCACCCGGCTAATAGTGAGGAGAATCATAGCACTGGCTGGCCTGTAGGCGTCAAGAAGAAGTGCGTACCGAACTACAGGATGGCGCAGCCCGGACTAGCCGGGCCGGGGAGGGGGTCAGTGATAGCGAACGGGCAGATTCATCAACGCCTCATAGCCGCCGATCATCTCGTCCACGTCTTCCCCGGTCGGATCAACAGCGAACAAGTTTTGCAGGTTGGCGCGTAAAACACTGGCCATTTCACCTTGAATCAGCGCCCCGGTCGAGCGCGTGTGATTCACCAACTCGAATGCATTGAACTCCGGATATTCCAGCACTTGATAATACGGGCTGTTAAACACTACATTCATTGACATCGCATGAACCTCTTATCGGTAGGGCGCGCATCGCGCTCAGTCATAACAAAATATGGGTGCGGGCCAGCCGATTTCAAGCCCCGCTCAACTTCGGCGGATTCCTGCCGTAAACATCAAAATGAAGACTAAATCCCGATCCGCGCAGGCCGTGCTGCGGGTCAACCAGCAGAATGCCCACTCTGTCGTCGTGCTCACCGAGACCGGCAACCGCTTGATGGGCCAAGGCGAATTCAAGCAGGCGCAGGAATGTTTTCAATCCGCGCTGGATTTATTGCTTGCCGGCAATAACACGCAGGATAAGCGCACCGCCATTGCCCACTACAACTTGGCGCGGGCGCATGCCGCATTGGAAAATTTCGAACCCGCGGTGACGCATTACGAAGACGCGATCCAAATTCGCCCGCGCTTTCCCGAGGCGCTGAATAATTTGGGCATGCTGCGCAACGATCTGGGCCAGTTCGAGCAAGCAATCGAGCATTTCAAAATCGTCATCGGGGTCGAGCCCCTGTTCGCCTCCGCGCACTATGGCCTGGGCGTGGCCTACCAAAACCTGGGCGACAACACCACGGCGGCGATTTGTTATCAAAAAGCCATTACACTCAAGCCGGATTTCTTCGCCTCGTGGGTCAACCTGGGTTTGATCTGCTACCAAATCGGCAGCCCGGAGGTGGCGGTGCATTGCTACAACGAGGCGATCGGCCTCTCCCCCGGCAATGCTGAGCTTTATTTCCAACTGGGACTCGCTTACATGGCGCTGACGCGCTTCGCCGACGCCGCGCGCGCGTTCACCAAGGCATTGGAATTCGAGCCGTGGTACAAGGAAGCGAAGGACGCGCTGGAAGAGGCCATGTTCTATGCCATTTCCAGCCAATCCGGGGAAGCTAAGCAGACCGCCTAGTACCTGGACCTATAAATTACGAAACATACTCCGCCGATG
>MEQN01000150.1:951-10738 GCA_001770235.1 Betaproteobacteria bacterium RBG_16_58_11 | reverse complement strand
CAGGGTGATCGGGCAATCGATGCCAATATGGAAGGCGTGCTCAATGATGCCCTTGAGCGGCGCGAAACCGGTGCCGGTGGCAAGCAGGATGATTGGCTTGTCGCTGTCTTCACGCAAAAAGAAGGTGCCGAGCGGGCCTTCAAAACGCAGGATGGCTTTTTCTTGCATCTGAGAAAAAACATACTCGCTGAATTGCCCGCCTGCCACATGTCGGATATGCAGTTGCAACACGGCGTCGTCATGCGGCGCGTTGGCCAGTGAAAAGCTGCGGCGCTTGCCGTCTTTGAGCAGGATATCGATGTACTGGCCGGCGAGGAATTGCATGCGCTCGCTGGCGGGCAGTTTGAGCGTAAGCACGGCGACATCGTTCGAGACCTTGGTCAGCGTCTGCACCCGGCACGGCATGGTTTTGATTTGGATGTCTTTCGACGCACCGACTTCGCGGCACTCGATCACCAAATCCGACAGCGGCGTGGCACAGCAAAACAAGGCCAGGCCCTGCGCCTTTTCCTCATCGGTGAGCGTGGTGTCCTGGTGATCGCCGTAGTCAACGACGCCAGAAATAATCTTGCCCTTGCATGACCCGCACGCGCCATTGCGGCAGCCATAGGGCAAGGTATACCCTTCGCGCAGCGCGGCTTCGAGTACAGTTTCGTCGGCTTCGGGGGTAAAGGTATGACCGCTGGGCTGAATAGTGATTTGAAACGACATGGTAATTCCTTATAATCCCAGCCCCTGCCAGGATTTTACTAAGATGCGACGATTACTGATTATAGGCTGTGGCGATGTGGCCTTGAGAGCGGTGAAGCGCTTCCTTCCCGCCTGCCGCATTTATGCGCTGACGCATACCCCTGCGCGCGCCGAGGATTTACGTCGCTTGGGCATCACCCCCATTATTGGCGATCTCGATCATCTGGAGAGCCTGTCTAAACTCGCGGGCCTGGCGCATTGCGTGATGCATTTTGCCCCGCCGCAAAGCGCCGGCGATGTCGATCAGCGCACGCACAACCTATTGGCCGTGCTGGATAGGGGCGAAATCCTACCACAACGCTTGGTCTATATCAGCACTACTGGCGTGTACGGTAATTGCGATGGGCATTGGGTCGAAGAGACGCGCTCACCGCACCCCACCACCGCGCGCGCCAAGCGCCGTCTGTCGGCGGAAACCCAGTTACGCGAATGGGGAATCCGGCGCGGGGTCACCGTCTCGATCCTGCGCGTGCCCGGCATCTACTCCAGCGAGCGTTTGCCGTTAGCGCGCTTGAAGAACGGCACCCCGACGCTGATTGAAAGCGAAGACAGCTTCACCAACCACATCCACGCCGAAGATTTGGCGCGCGTCGCCGCCGCCGCGATGTACCGCGGCAAGCCCGGCCGCATCTACAACGCGACGGATGATTCCAATATCAAAATGGGCGATTGGTTCGATCTGCTGGCGACGCGCTTCAATTTACCCAAGCCGCGCCGCATCACCCGCGCCCAGGCCCAAACCGAGATTACCCCGAGCTTGTTGTCCTTCTTGAATGAATCGCGCCGTATCTCGAATAAGCGGCTGAAGCGGGAATTACGGGTGCGGCTGGCGTTTCCGGATGTGGATGCGGGGACGAAGTAGTTGCTGTTAACCTAAAAGCGGATCACCGCAAAGGACGCTAAGGTTCGCGAAGGTTCTTTTCAATACCCCCTTGAGGGGTAAATTCAACGCCTCACCCTTTGACTGGCACCCTTGTTTCGGTCAAGCCGTTGTTTTACTTTGCGCCCTTCGCGTCCTTCGCGGTGCAGCTTTTTCCCTGATCAACGCGCTATTCTTCACGCCGAAACTCCCCCTCGATTACATCTGTCTTTTGCGTAGGCCTTACTTTTCCTCGCGGCCAGATCAGCAGCAACAGCGCCAGCCCATCCGATATCACGCCGGGAAAAATCAATAACAGCCCGGCCAGCATCAAGCGCCCGGAAGTGAAAATCGCGCGGAACGGGTCCTGACCCTGCTGTACGGCGCTCATCAAACGCCCGATGATGGCGAATTGCTCTTCGCGGATCAGGGTCACGCCGATAAACGCCGCGCCAATCAGCCAGCCCAGCAGCCACCAACCGATTTTCTGTGCAACCAACACCGCCACCCACAGTTCGAGCAGGGGAAAACCGAGTAAAATTGCGAGAAATAGCCAAGGAATCATGGTTTGCCTTATATGGAGACGATACTGGTCATTTCCAACCTGCCGGATCAAGCAAGCGCTGCAAAACTTGCGGCCGTTCTTATTGAACAGCGCTTGGCGGCGTGCGTGAACGTGCTATCGCCCTGCACCTCAGTGTACCGGTGGCAGGGCCAGGTGGAAACCGCGGCTGAAGTGCCCGTGTTCATCAAAACCACGCGCGCGCGCTATCCGGCGCTGGAAGCCGCCATTCGGGCGCACCATCCCTACGAACTTCCCGAGATCATCGCAGTCCCATTGGTGGCCGGTTTGCCTGCCTACCTGGAATGGGTTCGCACCGAAACAATCATTTAATAAAAGGCTCTGCGTCATGCGCGGCATCACACTACGACTAAACCTCATGAAAAAAATCATCCTCGGCTTGGCCGCTTTGCACCTGCTCTCTCCCACTTTCAGCCAGGCAGTGGAAGAAGCCGATCTGCTCGAACCGGAAAAAGCCTTCGTCATCTCGGCCAAGGCGCTGGATGGCAACACGCTCGAAGTGCGCTATCTGGTCGCAAAAGACTATTACCTGTATCACGACAAATTCAAATTTGAGGTCGAGCCAAAAGAAGCCACGCTCGGCGCGCCGCAGATCCCCCCCGGCAAGATCAAGCAGGATGAATTTTTCGGCAAGGTCGAAACGCATCGCGGGCTGCTCAGCATCAAGCTGCCGGTCAATCGCGGCAACACCCAGGTCATCACCCTGAAAGCCACTTCGCAAGGCTGTGCCGATGTTGGCGTGTGCTACCCGCCGCTCACGCAAAGCGTGAAAGTTAATTTTGCGGCTCCGGCCCCGGCAGCAAAAAGCGGCGGCGCGCTGGCCGCATTGAAAGACCTGGGCCTCAGCCTGGGCGGCTCGGGCGACGAATTGCTGCCGGCGGAAGAAGCCTTCAAAGTCGAATTGCATGAGAAAGATTCCACTACCCTGGCCCTGAATCTCACGCCCAGCGCGAACGTTTATCTTTATCGCGACAAAATAAAAGTCACCCTGCTGAGCTCCAAGGGCGTGTCCATCGTGGGCGTGAAGCTGCCTAAAGGCGAGGAAAAGACTGACCCCACTTTCGGCAAGACCGAGGTCTATCACCACCCAGTGGCGGCGGAAGTGCTGCTCAAGCGTGAGGCTAACTCATCGCCGAAGCTATCGCTGCGCGTGGATTATCAAGGCTGCAACGAGAAAGTGGGGGTCTGCTACCCGCCGCTCAACAAGCGTTTTGATGTTTTGCTGGTGCCGGGCATGGTGCCGATTGCCGGCGCCGAAGCAAAGCCAGATAGCGCGCCAACGCCTGCCCCTGCTGCAATCTCTGCCGCCGCGAATTCCTCACCCAGCGCTGCGGCCATCCCCGGCCGCGCCGTCCCCGAAGATGAACAATCCCAAATCGCCAACATCCTCAAAGGCGGCAACTTCTGGCTGATCATCGCCAGCTTTTTCGGCTTTGGTTTGCTGCTCACGTTTACGCCGTGCGTGTTCCCGATGATCCCGATTCTCTCCGGCATCATCGCCGGCCAAGGCCATCAGCTCACCAAAACCAAAAGCTTTGTCTTGTCGCTGACCTACGTAATGGGTATGGCGATTACTTACACCGCCGCCGGCGTCGCGGCCGGTAAATCCGGCGCGCTGCTCTCCGCCGCGCTGCAAAACCCCTGGGTCTTGGGCTCCTTCGCCGTGGTGTTCGTGGTCCTGTCTTTTTCCATGTTCGGCTTTTTTGAATTGCAAATGCCGAGCTTCATTCAAAGCCGTCTGACCGAAAGCAGCAATAAGATGAAGGGCGGCAATTTAAGCGGCGTTTTCATCATGGGCGCGCTATCGGCACTGATCGTGGGCCCCTGCGTGGCAGCACCCCTGGCAGGCGCGCTGCTCTATATCAGCCAAACCGGCGATGCGTGGCTGGGCGGCTGGAGCTTATTCGCCCTATCGCTGGGCATGGGCGCGCCGTTGATCGTGGTGGGCGTGGCCGGCGGCGCGTTGCTGCCGCGCGCTGGCGGCTGGATGAATGCGGTGAAAGCCTTCTTCGGCGTGCTGCTCTTAGGCGTGGCGATTTGGCTGATATCGCCGGTCATTTCGTCTTTGCTCCACATGCTGTTGTGGGCAGCGCTCTTGATCATCTCCGCGATTTACCTGCACGCACTTGATCCGCTGCCGCCCAACGCCAGCGGCTTCAAGAAATTCTGGAAGGGTTGGGGCGTGATTTTGCTGGTGGTTGGCGTCTCGCTCGCCATCGGCGCGCTGTCCGGCAGCCGCGACATCTTGCAGCCGCTTTCCGGCATGCGCGTGGGTTCGGCCGGCAGCGGCGCGGCGATCGCCGCCCCGATCGAGCATGGCCTGAAATTCGAGCGGGTGAAAACCGTCGCGGAACTGGATGCGCGCATCCAAGCCGCCAAGGGGAAAAATGTGATGCTGGATTTCTACGCCGACTGGTGCATCTCATGCAAGGAAATGGAGCGCTTCACCTTCAATGATCCGAAAGTGCAGGCGCGGCTCAAGGATGTGCTGCTGCTGCAAGCGGATGTCACCGCCAACGCGGATGCGGACAAGGCCTTGCTCAAACGCTTCAAACTATTCGGCCCCCCGGGCATCATTTTCTTCAATAAAGAAGGCGTCGAGCAGCCCGCCCGCGTCATCGGCTACCAAGCGCCTGAGAAATTCCTGCAAAGTTTGGATGGCGGGTTGAAATAGGCTTGGGGTTTTAAAACCTTGAACCACGGAGTACACGGAGGACACGGAGTTAAAACCTCAAAATCCTTCTTTGCGCATATCCAGTATCAAGCTTTAAACTTCGTGTCCTCCGTGTACTCCGTGGTAAAAATATCTTAAATGCTTAAAAACAATAGCTTAATTATCATTTTGGGGGCGCTAATAGCCTTGGCGCTGGGCATTGGCATCGGTTTGTGGCGGATCGAACCGGGCGATACAGATATCACACCAGATCAGCTTTATGCCGCCAACTTCGTCGATCTTGCCGGCAAATCACAGCAACTCGGCAATTGGAAGGGAAAAGTGCTGGTGCTCAACTTCTGGGCCACTTGGTGTCCGCCGTGCCTGGAAGAGATTCCCGATTTTATTCAGGCCGACGCCGCCTATCGCGATAAAGGAGTTGCCATCGTCGGCCTGGCTTTGGATGAGCCGGCCAAAGTCGCTGAATTCGCCAAATCCTTTGGAATCAAGTACCCGCTGCTGATAGGCGGGCCGGAGGCCTATAATTTCTCCACCCGCCTGGGCAACAAAGCCCGTGGCATTCCGTTCACCGCCATCATCGATCGCCAAGGCAAGGTGGTATATCTGGGCTTGGGGGCGGTACGCAAAAAGGAATTGGATAAAGCCCTCGCGCCTTTACTGTAAATCAATGTAGGGGGCGGGTATGCCCGCCCCGCTTCCAACCCGGGCGAGGCATGCCTCGCCCCTACCTTCCTCCGCTTTGAAGTGGAAACCGGCTATTTGTCAACCTGCAAGTTAACGACAATTTCGCCCATTTGCTGGACAAAATCGGGCTTTTTGCGGCAAACTCGCGCCTATGTTGAAAAAAGCACCCGTCTCCAAAACGGCCAAAACGGGCGTAGCCAAAGCAGCGGCAAGCGTCACAAATAAGAAAAACATCCTAGTGCTCCACGGCCCCAACCTGAATCTTCTGGGTACCCGGGAGCCGGAGCATTACGGCCGCGATACCCTGGCACAAATCGACGCCCGGCTCAAACAGCGCGCGGCGGCGGCGGGCGCCCAGCTTGCCGTGTTTCAAAGCAATGCCGAATCCGATCTGGTCGATCGCATCCACCAGGCCGGCCGCGACGGCATCGATTTCATCCTGATCAACCCGGCGGCGTTTACTCATACCAGCGTCGCCTTGCGGGACGCCATCTCGGCAGTCGGCATCCCGTTCATCGAAGTACATCTCTCCAATGTGTTCGCGCGCGAACCCTTCCGCCATCATTCGTATTTCTCGGATTTGGCGGTCGGGGTAATTAGCGGGCTTGGCCCCATGGGCTATGAGCTCGCGCTCGATTACGCGCTGTCCAAATAATTACGCAAGGAAACCGCTATGGATTTACGCAAGCTGAAAAAGCTTATCGATTTGGTCGAAGAATCCGGCATCGCCGAGCTTGAGATCACCGAGGGCGAAGAAAAGGTTCGCATCACCCGCCACGCCGCCGCACCGCAGATGATGTATGCCGCGCCGCAGATGCACATGATGGGCGGCATGGCGCCAGCCGCTCCGGCCGTTGCCGCACCCGCAGTGCCCGCCGCACCAGCCGAGCCCGAAGGCCATGCGGTCAAATCGCCGATGGTCGGCACTTTTTACCGCTCGGCTTCCCCCGGCGCCAAAGTGTTCGTGGAAGTGGGTCAAAGCGTGAATGCCGGCGATACGCTGTGCATTATCGAAGCCATGAAACTCTTAAACGAAATCGAAGCCGACCAGGGCGGCGTGATCAAGGCGATCTTGATCGAGAATGGCCAGCCGGTCGAATACGGCGAGCCGCTATTTATCATCGGTTAATTGCTTGAACCGCGGAGACGCGGAGACGCAGAGGAAAGCAATAATGTTCTCCGCGTCTCTGCGCCTCCGCGGTTAACTTAAGGTTTTAAATGTTCGAAAAAATTCTAATCGCCAATCGCGGTGAAATCGCGCTCCGCATCCAGCGCGCTTGCCGCGAGATGGGCATCAAAACGGTCGCGGTGCATTCCGAGGCCGATTCCGAAGCCAAGTATGTAAAGCTCGCCGATGAGTCAGTTTGCATCGGCCCGGCGCAAAGCAATCTGAGCTATCTCAATGTGCCGGCGATTATCGCGGCGGCGGAGGTGACTGATGCCGAGGCGATTCATCCCGGTTATGGCTTCCTGTCGGAAAACGCCGATTTCGCCGAGCGCGTGGAATCGAGCGGTTTCGTGTTTATCGGTCCGCGCCCGGAGAGCATTCGCATGATGGGCGACAAGGTGAACGCCAAGCGCGCCATGATCGAAACCGGTGTGCCCTGCGTGCCCGGTTCAGAAGGCGCGCTGCCGGATGATCCGGACGAAATCCTGCGCATCGGTCGAGAGGTCGGCTACCCGGTGATTATCAAGGCCGCCGGCGGCGGCGGCGGACGCGGCATGCGCGTGGTGCATACCGAGGCTAATCTGCTGAATTCCGTCTCCATGACCAAAACCGAGGCGGGTGCGGCGTTTGGCAATCCCGAGGTTTACCTCGAAAAATTCCTGCAAAACCCGCGCCACATTGAAATCCAAGTGATGGCAGATGAACACGGCAACGCGATCTATCTGGGCGAGCGCGATTGCTCCATGCAACGCCGGCATCAGAAAATCATCGAAGAAGCGCCGGCACCCCTGCTGAACCCCAAGCTGCGCGACAAAATTGGCGAACGCTGCGCGGCCGCTTGCCGCAAGATCAAATATCGCGGCGCCGGCACCTTCGAGTTTCTGTATGAAGACGGTGAGTTTTTTTTCATCGAAATGAACACGCGGGTGCAAGTCGAGCATCCGGTCACTGAACTGATCACCGGCGTGGACATCATCCAAGAGCAAATCCGCGTCGCGGCGGGCGAAAAGCTGCGTTTCAAGCAAAAAGACATCGTGTTCCGCGGCCATGCCATTGAGTGCCGCATCAATGCCGAAGACCCCTACACCTCGGTGCCCTCGCCCGGCCGCATTACGCAATATCATGCGCCAGGCGGCCCCGGCATCCGCGTCGATTCGCATGTGTATCAAAATTACTACGTGCCGCCGTATTACGATTCCATGATCGGCAAGGTTATCGCCTACGGCGACACGCGCGACCAGGCCATTGCGCGCATGCGCATCGCCTTGTCAGAGATGATCGTGGATGGCATTAACACCAATATCCTGCTGCATCAGGATTTGATGACCGATAGCGCCTTTGTCGAAGGCGGCGCGTCGATTCACTACCTGACGCACAAGCTTGAAGCGCTGAAGAAGTCTTGAGTGGGCGAGGCATGCCTCGCCCCTACACACCCGCAGCCTGAGTCCTGACCATGCCGTGGCAAGTTCTCAAAATTCCCGCTGATTCCTCCACTGCCACCGCGCTGAGCGATGCGCTGATGGAGCTGGGCGCGCTCTCGGTCAGCATCGAAGACGCGCACGCCGGAACGGATGCCGAGCAGCCGATCTTCGGCGAGCCGGGCTGCCTGGCGGAAGCCTGGAACGACAGCCAGGTGAGTGCGCTATTCGAGACCGATGCAGATATCGCCTCCATTCTGCAACAAGCCTGCGGCGTTGCCGATATCCAATCGCTACCGCCCTATCAGATCGAGCAACTTGCTGAGCAGGATTGGGTACGGCTGACTCAATCGCAATTTGACCCGATTAAAATTTCCGGCCGGCTGTGGATTGTGCCGTCGTGGCATGCGGCGCCCGATACCGCCGCGATCAATCTCGTGCTCGATCCGGGCCTGGCTTTCGGCACCGGCAGCCACCCCACGACACGGTTGTGCTTGCAATGGCTGGACGCGAATCTGCGCGGCTTTGAGTCGGTCTTGGATTACGGCTGCGGCTCGGGCATTCTCGCCATCGCGGCGAAACGACTGGGCGCGGGCGACGTGACCGGCATCGATATCGATCCGCAAGCAGTGCAATCGGCACGCGACAACGCCGCGCGCAATGACGTGGACGCGCATTTCTATTTGCCGGATGCGGCACCTGGTGCACAATATGATGTCGTGATCGCCAATATCCTCTCCAATCCGCTTAAAGTTCTGGCGCCGATGCTCGCCGCGCGCGTGCAGGCGGGCGGCCGGATCGTGCTGTCCGGCATCCTGGCCGAACAAGCGGAAGAAATGCGCGGCCTTTACGGCGAATGGTTCAATATGCACCCCGCCGTCATCGATGAAGGCTGGGCGTGCTTGAGCGGCATACGGCGATGAGCGACGCCATGCAAACCACTTGCCCCTCCTGCCACGCGGTATTCCGCGTCAAGCCGGATCAGCTCGACGCGCATGCCGGTAAAGTGCGCTGCGGCAAATGCGCCTATGTGTTCAATGCATTCGAGACGCTGGTCACCCCGATTGAGACCTTCAGCCTGATGGCGCCCTCGACCGATGAATTCAGGGATGAGCTTGAAGACGAAGTTGAGGCTGATCAATCGGAGCTCTCGCAAATCCAAGTGCATGATGTGCGCCCCTTGACCATTTCCGAGTCGATGTCGGCCACGTTTCCGATCCCCACCGACGATCAAATCGAACGCGAAGCAGAAGCCATCAACCGCGAAATCGCCGCCAGCGCCCATCCGGAACTGATCGAAGAAGTCGATGAAACCCCCAAGTCCGGTTTGCATATCACGCCCGAATTGCATGAGAAACTCAATAATTTGCAGCTACAGCTCACTACCCAAGAAAAGCGCGCGCGTTGGCTGGGCGCCGTCTGGGGTGTGGGAATAGGGGTGTTATGCCTGTTGTTGGCGGGCCAGTCGGTTTATTTCCTGCGCAGCCAGCTTGCCGCCTACTATCCAGATACCAAACCCATGCTCGCATCGCTGTGCCGCGCCTTGCAGTGCAAAGTCGAGTTGCTGGCCAATGCCGATCTCATCAAGCTCGAATCCTCCGAACTGCAAAGCGCGCCGGAGCGCCCCGGTGGCGTCACCCTCAACGCCAGC
>MEQN01000150.1:0-899 GCA_001770235.1 Betaproteobacteria bacterium RBG_16_58_11 | reverse complement strand
TCACCGACAGCGCAAACCTTGCCCTTGCCCGCCGTCAGTTCACCCCGGCCGACTATCTGCCGCAGAAGATCAAGCCCGAATCCGGCATGCCCAGCCAAGACGAATTGCCGATCAAACTCACGCTGGAAGTAGTGGGCTTGGAAGCGGTAGGTTATAAGTTGTTGGTGTTTTATCCTTAAGCGATTGCACACGCTTGGCCGGAATTCTCTCTCACCATCCCTGCCCCTGCGGCAGCGGTCATCCATTCAACACCTGCTGCGCGCCCTATTTGAGCGGAGACACGACGCCGCCGACAGCAGAAGCCTTGATGCGCTCGCGCTACACTGCTTTTACGCTACAAAACACAAGCTATCTCAATGCCACTTGGCACCCTAGCACCCGTCCAGCGAATTTAGAATTAGCCGATCAAGCTGGAACAAATTGGCTGGGATTAACGATCAATCGCCATGAAGTCATCGATGCCGGCCATGCATGCGTGGAATTTGTGGCGCGCTACAAACTCCACGGCCGCGCGCATCGGCTGCACGAAATCAGCCGCTTTGAACGGGTGGATGGGCGCTGGTTGTATGTGGATGGCGAGTGAGGTAGTCCGTGTTCAGTTGACCAACTTAGCACGATCCAACTGTCACACTCACTGGTCCGGAATGTACTGCAAGCGGAAGTTCAGTCACAGTTGAGCGAACGTCTCTTCCTCGGCCTTATGTGGAGCGCTACATAAGGCCGATTATGTAGACCGCTCGATTATGTGGACTTGGTGCCCTGCGCTTACCCTGAGACCTTAGCTGGCGCGGAGGACGACAAGGCTACGGTCGACATAATCCACAAGCCACCAAGCATATGGAAATGTAGTCGAGGTGACATTCAGGGGCCAATCATCGTGGTACTACCAGTCTTTGTGC
>MEQN01000149.1:4312-6490 GCA_001770235.1 Betaproteobacteria bacterium RBG_16_58_11 | reverse complement strand
ATGCTGCGCGAATCCGACAGGCGCTCTCAAAGCACGCCGCCCTATGAAGTTACAGTAACTTATGGCAAGCGGCTCGAACCGTGGATTACTGCTGTCCATGCCAAGGCAAGCGCGCAATAAATCGGCGCTCAATACCCAACGGCTCGCGAGACTAATCGGGTAAGAGAGAAGTCAAATTATGTGATATTTTTGCGGCTTTCCCCAGTGTAGAATTGCTCAACGGAGGTATCTTATGTCGCACCAATTTGATGTGATAGTCGAACGCGATTCCGCTGGCTACTTCGTGGCTTCGGTTCCTGCTTTACCGGGTTGCCATACGCAAGCCAAATCATTGGACGACCTGATGGAACGCATTCGCGAGGCGATTGAGCTTTGTCTTGAAGTACATGGCGAAGCGCCCGAACCCTTGGATTTCGTCGGCGTCCAGCGCGTATCAGTTGCCGCATGACCTCTTTTCCCAATTTTTGTAGGATGGGTTGAGCGTAGCGATACCCATCGCACATTGTTAGATATGAAGACTCAGTGATGGGTATCGCTACGCTCAACCCATCCTACGCCTACTGTCCGCTGATCAGACAGAAACAACCAATCCGCCATGCTCGAATACACCGAATACACCAAATTCCTGATCGGCCTCTTGGCCATCGTCAACCCGCTGGGCGCGGTGCCGATTTTCGTGGCGCTCACTTCCGGCTCGGATTCAGCCGAGCGCAAGAAGATCGCCAAGATCGTGGTCGCGGCCGTGCTGATTATTCTTTACGTGGCGCTGCTGTTCGGCGACTGGTTGTTGCAGTTTTTCGGCATCACCATTCATTCCTTCAGCGTCGGCGGCGGCATTTTGATTCTGATCATGGCGATCTCCATGTTGCAGGCGCGGCTCAGCCCCATCTCGCAAACCGAGGAGGAAGCGCGCGAGGGCGAATCGAAAGAATCGGTGGCGGTGGTGCCGCTGGCGATGCCGCTGCTCGCGGGGCCGGGAGCGATCAGCACGGTGATTCTGTATGCGCACAAAGACCCGGGGGTGAGCCACTATCTGGCCATGTCGCTGGACATCCTGATCGTGGGCATTCTGCTGTGGGCGGTGTTGAAATTGGTGCCGTGGATTTCACGCCACGTGAGCCAGACCGGCATCAATATTTTCACGCGCATCATGGGACTGATCCTCGCCGCCATCGCGGTCGAGTTCATCGCGACCGGATTGAAGGGTTTGTTTCCGGTGCTCGTTTGAGTAGCGCAAGCATCCCTGCTTGCATGCCGGCAGGATGCCGGCGCTACATAGACGACTAAATGCATATGATCTCACCCAAGGACATTCTCGATTTTTGGTATGCGGAGGAAATGCGCTCAATGCGCTCGAAGTGGTTCGCCTCTACGCCGCAACTGGATGCTTTGATCAAAGAACGATTTGAACCCGTATGGGAAGCCGCCATGCGCGGCGAGTTGGACGATTGGCTAAGCCACCCGGATGGCTGTCTGGCCCTGGCGATTATTCTCGACCAATTGCCCTTGAACATGTTTCGCGGCACGGCCCAGAGCTTTGCCAGCGAAGCCAAGAGCCGCGACGCCGCCCGGCATGCCATCGAGCAAGGCTACGACAAAGAGATCGATCCTTCGCGCCTGGCCTTCCTGTACATGCCCTTCATGCACAGCGAGAGCCTGGCGGATCAAGATTTATCCGTGACATTATTCACAGCGGCGGGATTGGAAAACAATCTGCGCTATGCCCGGCATCACCGCGAGCTCGTGCGCCGCTTCGGCCGCTTTCCGCATCGCAATGCGATCTTGGGCCGGGCGAGCACGCCGCAAGAGTTGGACTATCTCAATTCGAAGGAAGCGTTCAAGGGCTGAGCAATTTATTCCCCGCCTGCCAGCAGGAAAAAGAGCAGGATCAAGTTGAGCAGGAATGACGCCAGCGCCAGCGTTTGCCACACGGCAAGCGGGTTGCGCGCCATCAGCGGTGTCGGCGGCAGCGCGGCCAGCGGTTTCATCTCGCCGTGTTCGAGCGCGAGCAGCATTTCCTCGGTGGTTTCGAAACGGTTCTGCGGATCGCGGGCGACGGCTTTCAGCAAGATCGTTTCCAGCCATTGCGGGATATCCGGCCGGTAGCGCGTGGGCGGCACCGGGTCGCCGAAGCGCGGATGCTGGAACGGCTCGATTTCGCCGTAGGGATATTTGCGC
>MEQN01000149.1:2746-4266 GCA_001770235.1 Betaproteobacteria bacterium RBG_16_58_11 | reverse complement strand
ACAGGTCGCTTTGCACCGTGGCGGCGGCGCCGGCGAACATCTCCGGCGCGATGAAACTCGGCGTACCGGCGTTGCCGCGCGCGCCGTCTTCGGTCCAAGGGTTCAAGGCCACGCCCAAATCCAAAATACGCAGCTTGGCATCGGCGCCGCTGTGCAAATTGGCGGGCTTGATGTCGCGATGAATGACATGCAAGCGATGCAAAGCTGACAAGCCCTTCGCCAAGCGGATGCCGATCTGCGCCACATCCGCCACGGAAAAATGCTGGCCTTGATCCAGACGCTGTTGCAGCGTCGCACCCTCGTGGTAGCTCATCACGTAATACAGGGCGCTGCGCGCGCCGGCGGCTTGCGGCACGACCTGTGGAAAGTAATGCGCCAGCATGCGCTTGGCCAGCCATTCTTCCATCAGCAGCCCGGCGCAGCTCGCCGCATCCTCGGCCAGCAGGGGCTGAAGTGTTTTTAATACCAAGACTTGCTGCGTCTCCACTTGCCGCACTTTGTATAAGCGGGATGCGCGCGAATCGTGCAACAGTTCCAACACTTCAAAATCGTCGATGCGATCTCCGGGTTTCAAGCGCGGCGGCAGCGGCAGCATTTTGCCTTCGGCGAGAAAATCGTTGAGGGTCTCCTCGCCCAATTGCTCGACCCGCGTCACCAGCGCGGTCGCGTTGTCCTGCCCGCCTTGCTTGATTGCATTTTCCACCAGGGCTTCGGCGGCGCGCTGCGGCTCCTGGTGCAGCAGCAGCAATTCATGGATAGCCTTATCGCCCAGCGGCTCCCACACGCCGTCGGTAAGCAGGCAGAACACATCTCCAGCCACCATCTCGCCATCGGCGTAATCCACCGGCAAAAAATCGTCCAAGCCCACGGCGCGCTTCAACACATGCTGCATGCCGGGACGGTCCCAGACGTGATCGGTGGTCATTTGCTGCAATTGCTTGCCGCGCAGGCGATAGATGCGCGAGTCGCCCACATGCGCGGTGTAGTAGCGGCTGCCGCGCAGTATCAGCGCGCTTAGGGTCGTCGCCATCCCGGCGAACTCGCGCCGTGAATTGGCTTGCGCAAGCAGCCAGCGGTTGATAGCGGTCAGAATCTTGTCGAGCGCGTACGGCACTTCCCAGGTATCGGGCGTGGCGTAGTAATCGGAGAGCACGCCGCGCACCGTGAACTCCGCCGCCTCGCGCCCCGCTTCGCCGCCGCCCACGCCATCGGCCACGGCAAGCAGCGCGCCTTTCATCTGCGCGAGCGCGGGCTCCGGCGTCACGCAGCCGGCGTAGTCTTCGTTCTGCTCGCGGCTACCGATGTGGGTGGCTTGGCCGACGGTGATTTGGAGATTCATAGAGAGGCATTCTAACCACGGGGCACACGGGGAGCACGGGGAATTCGCATGTCTTCCCCGTGTACCCCGTGATCCCTGTGGTTCAGATCAGATTTTCGCCGCCGTCAGATGCGCCGCGCCCCAAGTTGTGCGCCAGCGCGTCTTCACGCTCGACAGCCCGACCAGCGCCAGCACCGCGAGC
>MEQN01000149.1:2387-2653 GCA_001770235.1 Betaproteobacteria bacterium RBG_16_58_11 | reverse complement strand
GCCATGCCGACCAGGCCGGTCATCACGCCGATTTCCTTACGGAAGCGCTGCGGCACGAGTTGGAATACCGCGCCGTTGCCCATGCCCAGCGCCAACATGGCGGCGACAAACACCGTCAACGCCATCCACGCCTGCGAGAAGCCGAAGCTCACGATGAACAGAAAAGCCGCGGCCAGGGTGTACATCACGAGCAAGGTGCGTATGCCGCCGATGCGATCCGCCACCGTGCCGCCAATCGGCCGCACCAGCGAGCCGGCGAATACGCA
>MEQN01000149.1:0-2291 GCA_001770235.1 Betaproteobacteria bacterium RBG_16_58_11 | reverse complement strand
GGTGACGCTGTAGAAAAACATGAACCACCAGGCGTCTTTATCCTTCAGCACGGCCAGGTATTGATGCAGCGATTTAGCGGGCGGGCATTCCGGCGCATCCTTGGCGAACACCAGATACACCACGAACGCGACGCCCAAGGGAATCATGGCCAACCCGAATACATTTTGCCAGCCATACCAAGTGGCCAAGGTGGGCGCGAACAAGGCCGCCAGCACCGTGCCCGAATTACCCGCCCCGGCAATACCGAGCGCGGTGCCCTGATGCTCCGGCGGATACCAGCGTGAGGCCAAAGGCAGCGCCACTGCGAACGCCGCGCCGGCGAAACCGAGGAAGCCGCCGAGCAGCAACACCTCTTGATAACTGTGAATCCCGAAAAACCAGGCGAAGCCGAGCGCGGCAAGTACGATCACTTGCCCAATCGCCCCCGCAAGTTTTGGTTTGAGGTGATCCACCAGCACCCCCATCACGATGCGCAGCAGCGCACCGGCCAATACCGGTGTGGCCACCATCAGCCCTTTTTGCGCCGGTGTGAGCTGCAAATCTTGCGCGATCTGCACGCCGAGCGGGCCGAGCATGACCCACACCATGAAAGCCAGATCGAAATAAAAAAATGCGGCAAACAAGGTCGGCGGGTGGCCCGCCTTCCAAAATTCCTTATTCATGCAACAGCTCCTAATCCTAAAAATCATCGTTAGGCGTGCTATTGCACGAGGCGTGCCAGTTCGGCGCGCATAATGAATTACCACTTTAAATCAGTGTATTGCACACAAACAGGGGGCGTGAGAAATTTTTCTGGGGCATTCGCGCATAACAACGCGCACCTTTATGTAGCGGTGTGCACCAGGATGAGACGAAAGTGTCTTCAAGGAGGTGAGCCAGGACCTGGTTGCGATGCGCAAGGCGCTGGAGGGGGCGCAGGCGGCGCTGGCCAAGGTCGAAACAGCGGCGGATAGAGTGGCCAGTATGGCCAGTCCCGACTCGAAAATGGTCAGCAATATGGTGCGGGCCAGCGATGAACTGGCGAAAGCCGCGACCTCGCTGCGCAGCCTGACCGCGCAAGATTCTCCGACGGTCAAGAACATGAATGCCACACTGAAGGAAATTTCACGTGCGGCAGATGCCCTGCGCCTACTGGCCGAAACGCTCGAACAGCAGCCGGATTCCATATATCGCGGCAAGCGCCAGAAGAGCACGCCCTGAAAACCGCCATGAAACTCACGCGCTGAAAGACGGCTTTGAAGCAGATAGGCGAGTATTTCCCTATAGCAGGCACTCGATCTTCGATCCGTATTATTATTTCGTATGTGGATACGACAACCACAGAGCACCCACAATGAATCAATCAGTTATTGCATATCGGCATTAGGAGGCCTTAATCGCATCATGCCAGTTCGCTACACATCAAAGCAGGGACAATACCTTTCTTTCATTTACTACTACACCATGATCCATCGCTGCGCTCCTGCTGAGTCAGACATTCAGAAGTATTTCCGTGTGTCTGCACCGTCCGTGCATCAAATGATCGTGACGTTAGAGCGCGAAGGCCTTATCTCTCGAATTCCCGGCCAAGGTCGATCTATAACGCTGAACGTTCCGAGAGAACATTTGCCTGATCTGGAGTCAGTTGATGAAAAGTAGATTTACCGCTATTGCACTGGACGACTACATTGAGAAACATTTGCGAGCCAACCCGGACGTTAGCCGCGAAGATGTCAGGGCTCGACTCGAATTCGCTATTGCCGCGCACAAAGCGGGAAAACGTTGTTCCTGTGGCGCCGAAATCTGGATTGTTGGGTCTGCCGAAGCCGGGTTGTCCTGCTTCACCTGCATTACCGGCGAAAAATACCCAAGCGATGACTATGAAATTGCCATCAACCAATCCGCCGCCCGGCAGTGAACGTTGAACGTCCTTACAAGATTCTCCGACGGTCAAAAATATGAATGCCACCCTGAAGGAAATTTCACGTGCGGCAGATGCCCTGCGCCTGCTGGCCGAAACGCTCGAACAGCAGCCGGATACCATTTATCGCGGCAAGCGCCAGAAGAGCACGCCCTGAAAACCGCCATGAAACTCACGCGCTGAAAGACGGCTTTGAAGCAGAGACAAACACGATCAGTCCTTGGCTGACTCGGTTGTGCCATGAAGCGGGCCGTTGACGCTGTAGAAAAACCCCCTTTTCCCGAATAAATCCCAGCAAGTTTCCGCGCCGTATGCGATAATGACGTTGTCGTATTCAATGCGAGGCAAACAAGAAATGGCGCGCTTCAAACCGATCCACAAAGGCTTAAA
>MEQN01000148.1:11438-20512 GCA_001770235.1 Betaproteobacteria bacterium RBG_16_58_11 | reverse complement strand
CGAAGGACGCGCACAAAAGCACCTGATTTGCCGCAACCAAGGATGATTCATTGGTTCAAGGAATGTTTAGCCCAAAACAAACACCGCAGGGGATTAACTTATTAACTGGGGTGTTATTTAAACAGATCGCCGCTGTCTGACATGACCTGATCGATCTCTTTATTCATGTCATTAATTCTACGCTTAAAGTCCCCCACATCAAATCCGCCGACGCGGGTGGTGAGCAACTCGTGCGTGATATTGAGCGCGGCCATGATGGCAATGCGCTCGAGGTTGGCAACCTTGCCGCCATCTTTTATTTCTTGCATGCGGCGGTCGAGATAATCCACCGCATCGAGCAAGCCGGCACGATCCTCCGGCGGACACGCTACACGGAGCGCACGGCCCATGATCGTTACATCCAAGCTTTTTGGGTCAGACGCCATATCTAACCTGAAACTCGCGAAGCGAGCCTGAGTCCCTCTCGCCCGCTTGCGGGAGAGAGTTGGGAGAGAGGGAAACAGTCATGGCGAATTTCATTTTCTGCGGTGGCCTTTGCCATGACTGTTAGGCTTCGGGGAGTTGGGTGAGCAAGCTTTCGAGCCGGCCTTTCGCGCCGCTGAGCTTGTCGTTGAGATGCTTGTTATCGTTCTGCTCGGACACGAGTTGCTGGCGCAAGCCGTGGTTCTCCTCGCGCAAGCGATGGCAAAACCCAACGAGCTGGGAAATCTTCTGTTCGAGGCTTTTTAGCTCGTTATCCATGGCCACACTATAAGTTTGAAATCACTGTAAAGTCAAATGCTAACGTATTCTTTTGAAAGTAGTTTAATCCTAACGGCGGTAACCAGCACGGACCCAACACCCCCTTCAACTTGCTCGACAAAATCACACAATATCTTTACCAAATAGCGATCCCGTCGAGAGCAAGCACTCACATTACAAGATCAAACCAAGTTCACGCTGTATTCAGGTAAAATTCCGCCTGTTTCAGGTTCCCCTGACGCCATCCGGCAAAGGGGTGAAACTGGGAAGTCAGGTACGTTTAGGCGTCAGGGGTCAGGCGTCGGGCGTCAGGGAAATGCGCTGCTTCATTCGCAACTCACTGACGCCTGGCGCCTGAAGCCCGCCGCCTGACCAAATCCTGCGCTGCACCCGCAACGGTATGCGAGTTTTTTGGCCGCCAAAAAGCCACTGGGGAAACCTGGGAAGGCGGCGGCCTGTAAATCGCGAGCCCGGAGACCGGCCTGGAATTTGGTGAAACGCCGCGGGGTTGCGGCTGGGCCGGTCATTGATCGTCTATCTCGCTCCCTGTCGGCATTTCAATTCCTCACCCAAAACCGCGTGCGGGACAGCACACGACAGGGAGCTTTTGTGAAAAAAACCATCTTAACCGGCGCCATCGCCTGCGCCATCGCCCCGGCTTTTGCCGAGAACACGCCCGCCATCTTCGATCTGGGCACCATCGTAGTCACCGCCACCCGCACCCCGACCCCGGTGCGCGAGTTGCTGAACGACATTTCCGTCATCACGCAGGAAGAGATTCAACGCGCTGGGCAGACCACATTGCCGGAGTTGCTACGCACCCTGCCGGGAATCGAATTCAGCGCCAACGGCGGCGCGGGCACCACCAGCAGCGTGTTCATTCGCGGCGCGAATGACAAACACACCTTGGTGCTGGTGGATGGCATGCGTATCAATTCCGCTACCAGCGGCACGACGGCGCTGGAGAAAATCCCCTTGGGCCAGATCGAGCGCATCGAAGTGCTACGCGGGCCGGGGAGCGCACTCTACGGCTCCGAGGCCATCGGCGGCGTAATCCAGATTTTCACCAAGTCCGGCAATGCTACGCCCAGCTTCCACCTCGGCGGCGGAGCTGGCTCGCGCGGTCTGTACCAAGCCAATGCCGGCGGCAACGGCAAACTGGGCGAGGTGAGTTTTAATCTTGAAGTAGCGCACGAAGGCACCGACAGTTTCTCCGCCATTGGCGACCCCGCGAGCAGCTCTTACAACCCCGACAGCGATCCATATCGCAACACCAGCGCGAACGCCAAACTCAGTTATCGCCTGAATGACCGGCATGAGTTCGGCGCCACGGGGTTCTACAGCAATGGCAAGGGGCATTTCGACGGTTCACGCACTTACGACTCGCGCAACAATCAAACGCTTGCCGCTTATGGCTTCTACAGCCAAGATCGTTTTTTGCCCGATTGGAAAAGCCAGATACGAATTGGCCGATCTTTCGACGATTTGCGTAGCTTGAGTACTACCACCTGGACCAAGTTTCGCACCGACCAAGATCAAGTCTCGTGGCAAAACGATCTGGAGACCGGCGCTGGACGCTTCACGCTGGGCACGGAACACAACTGGCAACACGTGACCAGCACCACCAGTTACACCGTCAACAAACGTGCGGTTCACTCGTATTTCGCGGGCTATCAAGGCAGGTTCGGCGCACACAGCGTACAACTCAACGCGCGAAACGACGACAACTCGCAGTTCGGGAGCCACGCTACCGGCTCGGCAGCTTACGGCTATCAGCTCACGAACGCATGGCGCGCGAGCGCCAGTATTGGTACCGCGTTTCGTGCGCCCACGTTCAACGAGCTGTATTACCCCAACTATGGCATTTCGACCTTGCGCCCCGAAAGGGCACTCAACAAGGAAGTTGGAATTCACTACGACCATGCTGCGCAGCATGTCAGCCTGGTGTATTTCGACAATCAAATTTCCGACTTAATCAATTCAGGCAGCGTTGTCTCGCAAACCCAGCGCGCCAATATCACTGGCGCTACGCTGTCCTACAATGGTCGATTGGAAGAATTCAACGTGCGAGCCAGCACAACTTGGCAAAACCCCATCGACAAGAGTAACAACACTATCTTGCAGCGGCGCGCGCAACAAACCGCTACCGCCGGAATCGACCGTTCATTTGGCGCATGGTCTGCCGGCATGGGTGTGATTGCCTCTGGCTACCGATACGACAAGGCTAACAACGTCAATCGTCTGGGTGGCTATACCGTGTTCAATCTGTATTCGGGATATACGTATAGCAAGGAGTTGAGTTTTGTGGCGCGCCTCAATAACGTTTTCGATAAGCAATACGAACTGGCGCAGACTTACAATACACCGGATCGCAATGTCTTCATCGGCTTCGACTACCACCCCCAATGAAACAACTCATCCTCGGCGGCAGCCGTTCCGGCAAAAGCTCGTTGGCGGAACAGCGCGCCAGCGAATCCGGCCTGGCGGTCAGCTATATCGCCACCGCCACTGCCGGAGATAGTGAAATGGCGGCGCGCATCGCGCAACATCAAGCGCGCCGGCCTGTAAATTGGAGCATCGTCGAAGAACCGCTGCGGCTGGCGCAGGCGCTGCAACAACACGCCGCACCCGATCATTGCCTGCTGGTGGATTGCCTCACCCTGTGGCTCACCAATCTGCTGTGCGCCAACGACGAGGAATTATTTCAGCGCGAACGCACCGCGTTTCTGGAAACCCTGCCCACGCTGCCGGGGCGCATCATCCTGGTGAGCAACGAAGTCGGCATGGGCATCGTGCCGATGGGTGAATTGAGCCGGCGCTTCAGCGATGAAGCGGGCTGGCTGAATCAGGAAGCGGCGAAAATTTGCGGGCGCGTCACGTTGATGGTGGCGGGGCTACCGTATCCGCTTAAAACTTAAAAATTATTTCACCGCGAAGGACGCGAAGGTTCGCGAAGGAAAGCAAAATGCAAAGATCGATTCAGGGTTTGGTTTTCCTTTGCGGCCTTCGCGTCCTTCGCGGTGAAATAATTTTTATCTAAACAGGCAACCATTGCGCGAGTTTTTCAAAATCCAAATGTTCCTCCACCGCATCCGCCAACCGCTCCAGATGCGCCTCGCGCAGGGCACGGTAATCCGGCGTGGCGGGCGCGCTCAAACCCGCCCAGGACAGCAGTGCGTCGCAGGCGGCGGGATGGTCGAACACGCCATGCAAGTACGTGCCGAGCACGCGCGCATCAATGGAGATCGCACCGTCGGTGCGCGCGTCGATATGCGCTACTGGTCGTTCCAAAGCAGGGCCGCTGCTCACGCCCATGTGGATTTCATAGCCGGTGACAGGCGCATCGCTCCAACTCAACATGCCTTCCACCCGCGCCAATTGTTTTTCCGGTGCGAGCGCGGTCTCCATGTCGAGCCAGCCGAAACCCGCGCTGTCACCCGCCGGGCCTTCCAGCCCCAGCGGATCGCGCACCTCCTGGCCCAGCATCTGAAAGCCGCCGCACACGCCCATCACCTTACCGCCGTAGCGCAAGTGACGGCGCAAGACCGCTTCCCAACCCTGCGCGCGCAACCAGTCCAAATCGGCGCGCACGTTCTTGCTGCCGGGCAAAATAATCAGATCGGCGGGCGGGATCAATTCGCCCGCGCCGACGTAGCTGAAGGCCACCTGCGGATGCAAACGCAGCGGATCGAAATCGGTGTGGTTGCTGATGTGCGGCAGCCGCGGCGCCACCACGCGCAAACGCGCGCCGTCGCTCTGGGCTGGTTCGACTTGTCCGAAGAAGCCATCCTCCGCTTCCAGATGCAAGCCGTGCAGATACGGCAGCACGCCGAGCACCGGCTTGCCGGTGTGTTGCTCCAGCCAATCCAGCCCGCTTTGCAACAGGCTCAAATCGCCGCGAAAGCGGTTGATGACGAAACCCTGCACCCGCGCGCGCTCCGATTCGGACAGCAGCGCCAGTGTGCCCACCAGATGCGCGAACACGCCGCCGCGATCAATGTCCGCAATCAAAATCACCGGGCAATCGACCGCCTCGGCGAAGCCCATATTGGCGATGTCGCGCTCGCGCAAATTGATTTCCGCCGGGCTACCCGCCCCTTCCACCACCACGCATTCATATTGCGCCGCGAGGCGGGCGTGAGATGCCAACACCGCCGCCATCGCTTGCGGTTTATACGCGTGGTATTCCACCGCACCCATATTGCCGAATACTTTTCCTTGGATGATGATCTGCGCGCCAGTGTCAGAGCACGGCTTCAACAGCACTGGGTTCATGTCGGTATGCGGCGCGAGTCCGCAGGCCATGGCCTGCACCGCCTGGGCGCGGCCGATCTCGCCGCCGTCCACCGTCACCGCGCTGTTGAGTGCCATGTTCTGCGGCTTGAACGGGGCGACGCGAATGCCACGGCGATACAGCACGCGGCACAGGCCCGCGACCAGCGTGCTCTTGCCCGCATCGGAAGTGGTGCCCTGAATCATGAGGGTGCGCGATGACATTCCCGGATTATCTCATGATGCCGGGCGCTCTTTTGTGCGCCGTGCTGCTCGATAAAATTTTCGGTGACCCGCGCCGCTTTCACCCGCTGGCCGGCTTCGGCCGCATCGCGGCGTGGCTGGAAGCGGGCATGAACCTACATACAGAAAACCCTTCACCGCAGAGGCGCAGAGACGCAGAGGTTAAAACCTATACTCAAAATCAGGTTCCAGGCGTTGCTTTTCTCCGCGCCTCCGCGCCTCCGCGGTTAACTGTTTTCTGCCGAATCCTCGGCATGCTCGCCATGTTGCTGCTGCTCGTGCCTCTCACCGCCGCCAGTTATTTTGTTTCGCAGATTCCCGTGTGGGGCTGGCTCGCGCAAACCCTGCTGCTGTATTTCGCCCTCGGCATGACCAGCCTCGCGCAACACGCGCGCGCCGTGCAAAACGCGCTCGATTCCAACGACCTCGACGCCGCGCGCGCGGCGGTGGGCTTGATCGTCAGCCGCGACACCGCCGCCATGCAAGACGAAGACGCGGCTAAAGCCGCCATCGAATCGGTGCTGGAAAACGGCAACGACGCCGTGTTCGGCGCGGTGTTCTGGTTCGTGCTGGCAGGCCCCGCAGGCGCGGTGGCCTATCGCCTCGCCAACACCCTGGATGCCATGTGGGGCTACCGCACGCCGCGCTATTTTTATTTCGGCTGGGCGGCGGCGCGCTTGGACGATGCGCTCAACTTCTTTCCCGCGCGGCTCACCGCGCTCACCTACGCCCTGCTTGGCAACGCGCGCCGCGCCTTCCAATGCTGGCGCGCACAGGCCCGCCTCTGGTACAGCCCCAACGCCGGGCCTGTGATGGCCGCAGGCGCGGGCGCGCTGGGCATCGTGCTCGGCGGCGCGGCCAGGTATCACGGCGCGGCCAAGGAGCGCCCCACCCTCGGCCTTGGACAGCCGGCGCAGGCAGCAGACATCGCGCGCGCGATCAGCTTGGTGCAGCGCGGACTGTGGCTGTGGGTCGTGCTCGTTTTTGTCGGAGCATCACTTCATGCTTGAACACGGCGGTAAGCTCGCACAAGCCGCGCAACGCTATGGCATCCCGGCGGAAACCTGGCTCGACCTTTCCACCGGCATCAACCCCATCGGCTGGCCCGTGCCCGCGCTGCCCGCTAACGCATGGCGCCGCCTGCCGGAAGACAACGATGGCCTCATCGACGCCGCCCGCGCCTACTATGGCGCAGCGCATCTGCTCGCCGTCTCCGGCTCGCAAGCGGCGATTCAAGTGCTGCCCACCTTGCGCGCAACTGGGCGCGTCGGCATGCTGCACCCCACTTACAGCGAACACGCCCACGCCTGGGCGAAACAGCATCGCGTGATCTCGCTCAACAGCAATGAAATCGAATCTAAGCTCGACCAGCTTGACGAGCTGCTGCTGTGCAACCCCAACAACCCCAGCGGCGAACGCTTCGCGCCCGAAACACTTCTGACTTGGCGCACACGCCTCGCCGCACGCGGCGGCTGGCTGGTAGTGGACGAAGCTTTCATCGACGCCGAGCCGCAACTCAGCATCGTGCGCCACACCGGAGCAGAAGGCCTGATCGTGCTGCGCTCGCTAGGAAAATTCTTCGGCCTCGCCGGTGCGCGCGTGGGCTTCGTCGCCGCCTGGCCCGCACTGCTGATGCAGATGCAGGAAGTCCTCGGCCCCTGGAGCATCAACGGCCCCGCCCGCGCGATAGCGTGCCTCGCGTTGCAAGACAGCTCATGGCAGCAGCACACCCGCGCACGGTTGCAACTCGACAGCGCGCGCCTCGCCGCACTACTCACCCGGCACGGCCTCGCACCGGCCGGCGGCACAGCCCTGTTTCAATGGATATGCACGGATCGCGCCGCTGCGCTGCATGAAACGCTGGCGCGGCAGGGAATCCTTACGCGCCTGTTTACTAAAACAGCAAGTTTGCGCTTCGGCTTGCCGGGTGCGGAGGACGAATGGAATCGACTGGAAATTGCGCTGGGGAATCAAACATGAATTTCAAAATCATTTTCACCGGCGCGCAGCCTACCCTCCGGGGTACAAAGGACGCGAAGGTACGCGAAGGAATGCAAAAGCAAGGGCTTGGGTTTCCTTGGCGTACCTTCGCGTCCTTGGCGGTTCAAGTTTTTTGCTTTTCCATCCAAACCACCCCCGCCCACGCCGACATCACCGTGCGCGACGACACCGGCCAAACCCTGCGTCTCACCCAAGCCCCCAAGCGCATCGTCAGCCTCGCCCCCCACGCCACCGAGCTACTGTTCGAAGTCGGCGCGGGCAGCCGCATCGTCGGTGCGGTGTCCTACAGTGATTATCCGGAAGAAGCGAAACGCATTCCCCGCGTCGGCGGCTACCGCTCGCTGGACATGGAAGCCATCGCCGCGCTCAAGCCCGACGTAATCGTCGCCTGGCCCAGCGGCAACACACCGGCGCAGGTGGAAAAACTCAAGCAACTCGGCCTGCCGATTTATCTGAGCGAACCGAAACGCATCATCGACATCGCCAGCGCGCTGGAACGCTACGGCACACTCACCGGCAACAGCGATGCGGCGCAACAGGCCGTGGCCAAATTCAATCAGCAACACGCTGCACTACGCGCCACCTACGCCGGGCGGCCACCGGTGCGCGTGTTCTATCAAATCTGGAACAGCCCGCTCATCACCGTGAGCAGCGACCAGATCATCGGCGACGCGATTCGCCTATGCGGTGGAGAGAACATTTTCGCCAGCCTGCCCACGCTCACCACGACCGTAAGTTTGGAAGCCGTGCTGCAAGCCGACCCGGAAGTCATCGTCGCCAGCGGCATGGGTAATCGCCGCCCGGTCTGGCTCGACGACTGGAAACGCTGGCCGCGCCTGCGCGCCGCGAAGCGCGATCAGTTGCACTTCATCCCCTCGGACTACATCAACCGCCCCACGCCGCGCCTGCTGCAAGGCGCGGAAATGTTATGCAAGGTGTTGGATGGGGCGAGACAGGCAGGCGGCGCGCGCTAATATCTGCCGCAACCATGTGGCGTTAATCGTGCCGACTCTCTAGCTTTGAGTGCTAAGACAAACCCAACAAATGTTGCAATGCAAGAGCTGGGCCTCGCATGCAGCTCACTGACGTAATGACTCGTACCTCGCTTAGCAACCCTGCTCCAGCACGCCCTCGGAGATCATCAACTGCACCGCGAGATTTACTGCCTCGACCTCGCGCTCGGTGAAACCGTCGTCACCGTGCTGTTCATGCAGGTCGATGCTCATTTCCTCGATGAGTCGTATGGTCAGCATCAGATGCAGGCCGAAGGATCGACGCGCCAATTCTTCGACGAAGGCAGGGAAGTACCGTGTTCCGCTGGTTGGCCCCGGCAAGTTCTCGCCTGAAACGTCCCACTCGGTGGCAGCTCGGACCATATGATGTTTCGAGACATGCGCGGCGGCTGAAATTCCGTCGTACAGGCGGGCTAGCGACTTTTCCAACACAGCGACATTCGGAGATCGGTTCTCGTTCCTCTTGCCCGCAGTCACCGCCTTGAGCTGGGCCAGTGTCTCCATCCCCTGCCGCAACAGTGCATGCGCTTGGAGATAACGCCCTTCTTCAATGGCACGCTCGCAGACTTCCATCCCGATGACGTAGGACGCAAAAAGCGCATTGCGCTCTTCGCTGGTATCCGTGATCGGGGTGATCTTCCCGTTGGTGCGCAGCAGCCCGGTAGCGAGCACGCCCGTTATCAGAAGGTGGGCATCGACCAGTCGACGATAGGCCGCCTTGGACTGCTCTCGCACCTTGTCCCCGTAGATCTTCTGGACAGCGTACAGGGTCGCAGCCGATTCGATCAGCTCGCGCTGGTGGGC
>MEQN01000148.1:11136-11383 GCA_001770235.1 Betaproteobacteria bacterium RBG_16_58_11 | reverse complement strand
CGTTTACAATACAAAGGGATCACCCATCTTGTATTGTGCCATTCCAACTAAAGTAGACCACCCTACGCCGCCGACCTCAACACAAAATCCGTTCGAATCTCGCTGAAGGGCACCACCAGCTTCCCATCTTCGTCTTTCTCGATGAGGCCGATTTCGATCAGGCGATGCGCATCTTCATGCACGCGCTTCACATCGCGGTGCAGATGGCGGGCAAGTGCGCGCAGGCTGAGCGGCCCGGCGGCTTGCA
>MEQN01000148.1:6602-11061 GCA_001770235.1 Betaproteobacteria bacterium RBG_16_58_11 | reverse complement strand
TACTTGCCGGTTTTCCAGGCTTTGACGAATCCGGCGCGCAGGCTGCGCCAGAGATTGCTTGGGTTTGCGGATGACGATGGATGCAGTTCTCATGCAATTCTCATTCAGTTCCATTAATCGCTAGTGTTAAGCAACTGTCCTTAATGACTGCGCAACTTCTCCTGCAACCACACCTTGATAAGCGATTGGTAGGGCACGTCGCGGGCGTTGGCGGCAGCCTTGATCGAGTCCAGCAGATGCTGCGGAAGCCGCAGGGAAATCGTTTTGGTGGTCGGCTTGAGATTGGGCAGTATGACGCGCTGGGCCGCTGTCCAATCGAGATACTCTGTGGAGTCGTGTGTTTCCCAGAATTTCCGCTCTTCCGCCTCGCTGGCGAAGTGGGGAACTGTTTTAAGCTGTTTGCTCATAAAAGGTTCGCTCCTTTCGGTGCATGTCTCTGGCCGAAATCACGCGAATGCTTGCACCCGCATTCCGCAATGTAAAAGTGATGTGTAGCAATCTTCCCTCGTCAGTCTTACCCAGGGCATGGAAGCGGAGTTCCCGCTTGCTGTGCTTGACGTCAGCCACCAGTAAAAGCGGATCGTTGAAAAAAGTCTGCTCCGCTTCCGCCGTGGATACACCGTGCTTGTCGTTCTTGCGGGCATTTCCATCATCCCACTCGAAGCCGGTGATTTTGGCTAAATCAATCATTTTTGTATATTACGAGCATATACAACCCAATGCAAGACTAGACACCCAAACCCCTCACTCTTCCCACCCATTCTCAAACACCAAGCCCTCTAGCGCCTGCCGCTCCGCCCAGCCTTCCATCTCCAGCATCGGTTTCGGATAGAAGCCTTCCACCTTGCCCAGGCACAGGATGGCCACCGCTTTGCCGCCGGGGGGAATGCGCAGCAGCGCGCCGAGTTTTACCGGGTCGAACATCGACACCCAGCCCATGCCGATGCCCTCTGCACGGGCGGCGAGCCAGATGTTTTGGATGGCGCAGGCGACGGAGGCCAGGTCCATTTCGGGCAGGGTGCGGCGGCCAAATATGTGTTCGTCGCGCCGGTCCATGAGCGCGGCCACCAGCACTTCGCCGCACTCGCGGATGCCTTCGACCTTGAGGCGCATGAATTCATCTTCGCGCTCGTTTAACGCATGGGCGGTGGCGATGCGTTCTGTCTCCACCAGGGCGTGGATGTCGCCGCGCAGCGCGCGGTCGCTGATGCGGATGAAGCGCCAAGGCTGCATGAAGCCGACGCTGGGGGCGAGGTGCGCGGCTTGCAGCAAGCGTTGGAGCAGTTCGGGCTCCAGCGGGTCGGGCAGGAAGTGACGCACGTCGCGGCGCTCGGCGATGGCTTTATAGACGGCGGCGATTTCGGGGTCGGTGAAACGGGTCATGTGGGTTCCAATAAATTGCGAACCGCAGAGACGCGGAGTCGCAGAGAAAAACGTATCAATCCACAGTCAACCTTCTCCAGGCAGAGAAAAAAGCCAACATGCAGTTTGACTTCGCCCTCCAAAACCTCTGCGCCTCTGCGCCTCTGCGTCTCTGCGGTTCAAGATTTTTACCGTTCATGGCAAAAACAACCTGGCCGCCGCCTGTGGGTTCGAGGGGAAATACAAATGCAGGTACGAGGCCGTGAGCCGGTCGCTGCGGTACACCACTTCGCCGGTGCTGCCGTGACGTCGCGGCACGCCGTGGGCAATGGGCGCCAATGCTGTTTCGGTACGCGAGTAATGGAAGGTGTGGCCGCGTAGCTTGCCCTCCGGCAACACGACGGATTGCAAACCTAATCCGGCCAAGCGCGGCTGCATGGTAACGGCACCGGGCAGCAGGCCGGCCATCGTACCGCGCTCGCCTTGCTTGTCGGTGATGGATTCGAATAGCACCATCATGCCGCCGCATTCGGCGTGGATGGGTTTGCCGCTTGCATGGAAGGCGCGCAGCCCATCCAGCATGGCGTGGTTGTCTTGCAGCGTGCGCAGGTGCAACTCGGGGTAGCCGCCCGGGAGATACAAGGCATCCGCTTCGGGGATGGCGCTGTCTTGTAGCGGCGAGAAATAAAGCAGCGTAGCACCCATGGCCTGCAACAAATCGAGATTGGCGCGATAGAGAAAGGCGAAGGCGGCATCGTGCGCGACGGCGATGGTGGTGCCCGCCAGCGTACGCGGCACTTCATTTACAACAGGCTCGGAAAATTCAACCACGGGCAGCGCATCTAGTACCAAACCATTCAGCGCGGCAGCGGCGCGCTCCAGACGCGCTTCGATGTCTTCCACCTCACTCGCCAGGAATAAACCGAGATGCCGCTCCGGCAGGGCGATGGCCGGATCTTTGGGCAGGCTGCCGAGATAAGCGATGCCTTCGGGCATGCTCTCGCGCAACATCTTGTCGTGGTTGGTGCTGGCGACACCGTTGGCGAGCACGCCATAAAAATTCAATTCAGGTCGATAGCGCGCGAGGCCCAAGGCCAGCGCGCCGAAGGTCTGCGCCATGGCGCCGGATTGGATCACGGTCATCACCGGCAGCTTGAAGTGCTGCGCCAGATCGGCGCTGCTCGGGTCGCCGTCGAACAGGCCCATCACGCCTTCCACCAGAATCAAGTCGGCCTCGCCCGCCGCTTCATACAGCAGGCGTTCACACTCGGCTTCGCCAGTCATCCACAAATCCAGTTGATACACCGGCTGGCCCGAGGCGCGCTCCAGCACCATAGGATCGATGAAATCGGGGCCGGTCTTGAACACACGTACAAGTTGGCCCTGGTTACGGAAGTAACGCGCCAGCGCGGCGGTGGCAGTGGTCTTGCCCGAGCCGGAGGCGGGGGCGCTTACCAATAACGCGCGGCAGCGACGCATCAGAACTCGACGCCCGGCATGGCTTTTACGCCGGCCTTGAAGGCGTGTTTGACGACGTTCATCTCGGTCACGGTGTCGGCGATTTCAATCAGCGCCTCCGGCGCGCCACGGCCGGTGATAACCACATGCTGCATGGACGGGCGCTGCTGCAGGTCGGCGATCACGGTGGCCACATCGAGATAGCCCAGCTTCAAAGCGATGTTGAGTTCGTCGAACAGCACGAGATGGATGTTCGGATCGCGCAGCATGCCGCGCGCCACTTCCCATGCGGCTTGCGCTTTCGCAATGTCGCGCTCGCGATCCTGGGTCTCCCAGGTGAAGCCTTCTCCCATGACGTGGTAGGTGACCTGATCGGGAAAGCGGCGGAAGAAATTTTCCTCGCCGGTGTCGCCGCGCCCTTTGATGAACTGCACGATGCCCACTTGCATGCCGTGACCCAGCGCGCGCGCCACGACGCCAAAACCGGAACTGCTCTTGCCCTTGCCGTTGCCGGTGTTGACTACGATCACGCCGCGCGTATCCGTCGCCTGGATGATCTGGCTATCCACCACCCCTTTCTTGCGCTGCATGCGCGTGCGGTGGCGTTCGTCTTTATTGTCATCAATGGTGGTCATGGCATCTCACATGGGGTAGAAAAAATCGCCGCTGTCGGTTTGCACGCGGCGCATGGGGTGGCGGTAGAGGCGTTGCAGATTAGCTTCGGTCAGCAGCTCGCGCGCCGGGCCTTGCAGCGTTTCGCCGTCGCCGAACAACAGCAATAGGCAATCGCAATAGCGCGTGGCGAGATTCACGTCGTGCAGCACCATCAACAGCGTCTTGCCCTGCTCGCACGTAAGCCGTGTCAGCAACTCCAACGCTGCGATCTGGTGATGCACATCCAGGTGGTTTACCGGTTCGTCCAGCAAAAATAGTTGCGGGTCTTGCACCAGCAGCGCGGCCAAGGCGAGGCGGCGGCGCTCGCCGCCGGAGAGCGTGGCGGTGGAGCGCGCTTCGAATCCAGACAAACCCACGGCATGCAGCGCGGCGCGGGCGATGGCCTCGTCCTGTGCGCTCTCCCATTCCCAGGCGTGCAAGTGCGGATGGCGGCCGATCAGCGCGGCCTCCATCACGCTGGAGGGGAAGGCTTCGTCGCTATCCTGATACATCATGCCGATGCGCTGCGCAGCGTGGCGGCGCGGCGTGGCGGCGAGACTCGCGCCATCCAGCAAGATCTCGCCTGCATCGCTTTGCCTGGCGCCGCCCAGTGTGTGCAGCAGCGAAGTCTTGCCCACGCCGTTGAGGCCGAGCATGCCCCAGCGCTCGCCGGCGTGAAGCGCGAAATTCAACTCGCGGCAAACTTGTTTGCCGCCGATGGAAACGGAGAGCGCTTTGGTTTCGAGAATGGCGCTGCTCATGTCCGATGCGACCGCGTCAGCAGGTAGAGGAATAGCGGCACGCCCAACAACGCAGTGACCACGCCCACCGGCAATTGCTGCGGCGCAATCACGGTGCGTGCGGCGGTGTCCGCCAGCACCAGCAGACTGCCGCCGAACAGCGCTGAACCGGGCAGCAAAATACGATGATCGTTGCCGGCGACGAGGCGTAGGATGTGCGGCGCGACGAGGCCGATGAAACCGAT
>MEQN01000148.1:5293-6472 GCA_001770235.1 Betaproteobacteria bacterium RBG_16_58_11 | reverse complement strand
CGCGCGCCGTCGGCAGGCTCAGCACCAAGCCGAGCGCCAGACCCACGATGCCGGGCAAAGTGCTCTCACCATTGCCCAGATCGCCCATGAGCCAGAACAGCATGCCGCGCAGCTTGGCATCGGGCGAGATCGCCAACAACAAACTGATAAGCGCGCCCCAGCCTGCCGCGACGATTACGCCAGTGAGCAAGAGCCGCGAGGACGACCAAGCGCCCGCGCCGCGCGCCAAACCGAACACCAAAAACATGGAAGCCAGCGCGCCGACGAAGGCCGCGCCGTTGAGCCACACGCCCGCCACGCCCAACAAAATGCCGCCCAGCGCCGCCACCGCCGCACCGCCGGAAATACCGAGCACATAAGGATCAGCCAAGGGATTACGTAGTAGTACCTGCATCAGCGCACCGGCCAAAGCCAGCATGGCGCCGGTGGTGAAGGCGTTGATCGCGCGCGGCAGGCGCAACTGCATCACCACGTCGTAGGCGAGGCCCTGCTCCTGGCCGGTGAGCGCCCGCCACACGCTGCCAAAATCGGTGTAAGCGCTGCCGTAGGCCAAGGCGATCACGCCGCTGGCAAGTGCGAGCAGTAACAGGGCAGGCAGGAGAATAGCGGCACGTTTCATTTATTTGGAAAAACTTCTGAACCGCGAAGGACGCGAAGGTACGCAAAGGAAAATCCAAGGGGTTCCTTCGCGTCCTTCGCGGTAAAAAAAACCGATGGCCGAGAGTATAACCCGCCGCGCTTGCCGCCGCGCCTTCCACCACGTAATGTACGGGGTTTTTCAAGGGTTCCGATCATGAACACTCCCGATTCCGATTTCGAACAACAAGCCCGCGCGCGGCAGGCGCAACTCACCAAACCGCCCGGCGCACTGGGGCGGCTGGAGGACATCGCCTGCTGGTTCGCCGCGCGGCAAAAACGCGTAGTGCCACACACGCTGGTTCCCGCGATCACAGTGTTCGCCGGCGATCACGGCGTGGTGGAAGCAGGCGTATCGGCCTTCCCCAGTGTGGTAACCGGCGAGATGGTGAAGAATTTCGCGCGCGGCGGCGCGGCCATCAATGTGCTGGCGCGCCTTATCGGCGCGCGGCTCACGGTGGTGGATGCGGGTGTGGCCAGCGACGTGAGCGCGGTGCAAGGCATCGTGCACTGCAATTTGCGGCGCGGCACGGCGAATCTGGT
>MEQN01000148.1:2637-5278 GCA_001770235.1 Betaproteobacteria bacterium RBG_16_58_11 | reverse complement strand
GACGCGCAATGAAGCGGAGCGGGCCATCGCGCTGGGCCGCGTGCAGGCGCGCGCCGACATCGCCCACGGCGCGAATCTGCTCATCGCCGGTGAAATGGGCATCGGCAACACCACGCCTTCGGCGTGTCTGATCTGCGCTTTCACCGGCGCGGATGCTGAAGCAGTGGTAGGCACCGGCACTGGCGTGGACGATGCGGGCCGCGCGCGCAAGATCGACGCGGTGCGACGTGGGCTGGTGCGGGCCGGTAGCTTCACGGATGGCATCAACACGCTCGCCGAAGTGGGCGGGCTGGAGATCGCCGCCATGGCGGGCTATTACCTGGAAGCGGCCGAGGCAGGCGTGCCCGCGCTGCTGGATGGATTCATCTCCACCGCTGCCGCGCTGGCCGCGCGCGCCATCGAGCCGCGTGTCACCGACTGGCTGCTGGCCTCGCATCTTTCTTTTGAAAACGGCCATCGCATCGCGCTGGAGAATCTGGGACTCGCGCCGCTGGTCGATCTGCAAATGCGGCTGGGCGAAGGCAGCGGTGCGGCGCTGGTGGTGCCGCTGTTGCAAGCGTCGCTGAAGCTGCACGCGGAAATGGCCACCTTCGCCGAAGCCGGCGTGTCGGAAGCATGAGCGAGTCAGCGACGCTGGTCACCGTGATGCGCCACGGCGCAGTGGAGGGGCCGGTAAATGTGCTGCGCGGCAGCAGCGACACGCCGCTTTCTGATGTGGGCTGGCAGCAAATGCGTGCAGCTTTCGCCGCGCTCGATACACCCGTGACGGCCATTGCATCTTCGCCGCTCGCCCGGTGCAGCGCCTTCGCGCAAGCACTCGCGGCGCAGCAAGCCCTGCCGCTAAACCTGCACCACGATTTGCGCGAGATCGATTTCGGCGACTGGGAAAACCTGACGCCGGATGCGGCACAGGCCGCATCACCAGAATTGTTTGCGAAATTTCAAACCAGCCCGGAAGGCACATCACCGCCCGATGGCGAACCCTTCGACGCTTTCAAACAACGCGTGCTGGCGGCCTTCGTCGCCTGCCTCGCCCAATCGCGCGGCGGCCATCTGCTGATGCTGACCCACGCCGGTGTGATGCGCGTGCTGCTGACGGATAAAATGAACCTGCCCTGGGCCACGACGTATCGCATCGCCATTCCCCCAGCGGGTGGATTCCGCCTATCCTGCTTGGCGGGACATCCGCCTTATCTGCTCAACTTGAATCCAGCATGCGCAATCTGATTTTCGCTTTGCAATTTTTAACTCGCTTGCCGCTGCCGGGCACATCGTCTGCGGGGGCGAATGCGCTCGCGGCGGCGGCAAAATGGTTTCCGTTGGTGGGGCTCATCATCGGCGCACTGCTGGCGGCGGCGCATGCGCTCGGCGCGCGCGTCGATCCCTGGCTCGGCGCCTTGCTCGCGACGATTGCATGGATCGCCATCACCGGCGCTTTGCATCTGGATGGCCTCGCCGATCTGGCGGATGCGCTGGGCGGTGCGCACCGCGATCCGGCGAAGCTGCTCGCGATCATGCGCGACCCGCACACCGGCGTGTTCGGCATGATTGCGCTATGGACGATACTCAGCGCGAAGCTGGTGTTGCTGATGTTGCTGGCGCGGCAGCCGAATGCGTTGTGGGCGCTGCTGTTGATTCCGGCATGGGCGCGGCTTGGCCCGCTGATCTGGTCACAGTCGCTGCCGCCCTTGCGTGAAGGGCTGGGCCAGCACTGCGCACGCACGCCGCAGTGGACATTGTGGTTGATCTGGATAGCGCTGCTCGGCACGGCATCATGGTATGTGGCGCCCGGCTTGCTGCTCGCGCCGCTGGTGCTGACAGCATGGTGGCTATTTTTGAAGCGCCGCGTCGGCGGCATGAATGGCGATTGCCTGGGCGCCGGGATAGAAACAAGCGAGGCCCTGTTGCTGGGCCTCGCGTTGTTGCAACTCTAATTTTTTGGACGAGGCTTGCCTTGCCCATGCGGGATTAACCGCCCTGCTTCACCGGCACGAACAAGATGCGATCGCCGCGCTGAATCAACAGCGCGACGTTTTTCTCATTGCCTTGCTTGGCGAGCAGCTTGGCGAATTGATCGACGCTGCTTACTTTCTCGCCGCCCAGCGCCAGCACCACATCGCCGCGGCGCACGCCGGCCTTCTCTGCCGCGCCGCTCACTTGTTGCACCAGCAAGCCGTTTTCCACCTTAAGGCTGCGTTTATCTTCGGCGCTCAACTCGGCCAAGGTCAGCCCGATTTTATTGGCCTTTTCCGATTGCGGCGCGGCCTTGGCGGCGACGGTATCCGTCTCCCACTCGCCCAGGGTGAGAATAAGCTCCTTCGCCGCGCGGTTGCGCCACACTTCTACTTTGACTTTGCTGCCCGGCTTGGTGGCGCCCACCATGCGCGGCAGCTCGCTGGAACTGGGAACTGCTTTGCCTTCGAATTTGAGAATGACGTCCCCCGGCTGCATGCCGCCGCGCTCGGCCGGGCTACCTTTCTCGATCGATGAAATGATCGCGCCCTTCGCATCCTTAAGCCCGAATGAAGCGGCCAAATCCGCCGTGACTTCCTGGATCTGCACCCCCAGCCGGCCGCGGCTGACTTTGCCGCTGCCTTTGAGCTGGCCCACGATATCCATCGCGAGATCTATCGGGATCGCG
>MEQN01000148.1:0-2602 GCA_001770235.1 Betaproteobacteria bacterium RBG_16_58_11 | reverse complement strand
GATTTGCGAATTCACGCCGACCACTTCGCCGCGCAGGTTGAATAGCGGCCCGCCGGAGTTGCCGGGATTCACCGCCACATCGGTTTGAATAAAGGACACGAAATTGTCACCCGGTAAAGCGCGGCCTTTCGCGCTGACAATGCCGGCGGTGACGGAGTTTTCGAAACCATAGGGCGAGCCGATCGCTACGACCCATTCACCGACTTTCATTTTGCCCGGATCACCCAAATTCACGACCGGCAAATTCTTGGCGTCGATCTTGAGCAGCGCCACATCGGTGCGGCGATCGGTGCCGATCACTTTGGCTTTGAATTCGCGCTTGTCGGTCAGTTTCACCAGCACCTCATCGGCGCGATCGACCACATGCGCGTTGGTGATCAAATAGCCGTCCTGGCTGATGATGAAACCGGAGCCAAGCGAGTGAGTTTGAAATTCGCGCGGCCCGCCTTGCTGCGGCGGCATGAAGCGCTTGAAAAATTCAAACATCGGATCGTCTTCGGGAATGTTCGGCATCTGCGGGAATAAGCCGCGCTCACGTACGGTTTGCGTGGTGCTGATATTCACCACGGCGGCGCCTTCTTTTTCCACCAGCTCGGTGAAATCCGGCAACCCGCCATTTACGCGCGGTGTCAGTGTGACGGCTTCTGTCTTGGGTTTTGCGGGCGCATTCGCAGCGGGTTGGGAGCATGCCGCCAAGGGAAAGCTCAATGCGGCGGCGAGCAATAGTTTCAGCAAATATTTCATTATCACTCCTTAAAAAATCTGGGCTGATGAGAGGGGCCGAGATCGGCGCAAACACCCCTTAATGACACAAGGCCCTGGGGAAAGGTTCCCAACTGGCGCTCAAGCAACGCTTAGATTATGCATCTGGCCGCAGCGTCGTGGCCATACGTGTTTCGACTTCACCCCAATCCAGCCCCGCCTGTGCGCGGGCAATCACATCCAGCCGGCTATCGCGCCGGTACGCAACCGGCGCCATATCCACTTTCCCCCCGACCAAATTAAGCAAACGCCAATCACGGCCGATACGGAACACACCCTTAGCACGCACGATTTGCGCATCATTCGCCCATGCTTCGAACAGCACTTTTAGTTTAGCCGGATCGAATACTTGCTCCGGTGAATATACCCAACCCTGTGCGGTAAATTGATGGGTGTCGTGTGACTGTGCCGCGCTCAAGCTGATGTTGGCCGTGGATTCTATATCCAGCCACGCAGCATCGAGCTGCCCCTGGCTCACCTGCGCTACTAAGCGCTTCGGCGGATAAAGCTGTGCCGCGAATTCGGCGAAGGCTTGCAGCTGTAGGGGCGTTGCCAAATCGCCCTTGTTCGCCACCAGCACATCGGCCAGCGCAATCTGGTCTTGATAGGTTTCCAGGCTACGATATTTTTCGTCGCTCAACTGGCGCGGATCAACCAGGCAAATCACGTTGCGCAATTCGAGCGCGCTCGCCAAACCCTCACTACGCAACACATCGATCACGCCTGCCGGATGCCCTAGCCCGGTTGGCTCGATCAGCAAACGCTCCGGCCGCACTTCACGCATCAGCTTGGTCAGCGCCACGCGCAGCGGCAACTGCGCCGTGCAGCAAATACAGCCGCCCGGCACTTCGCGCACCGCCACGCCGTCCTGCGTCAGCGTCGCACCGTCGATGCCGACTTGCCCGAACTCGTTCACCAGCACCGCCCAGCGGCTGCCCGCAGGCCGCCGTGCGAGCAGGTCGAGAATTGCCGTGGTTTTACCGACGCCTAAAAAACCAGTGATGAGATTGACGGGGGTTTTCATGTTTAAGGGGAAATTCGCTATAGTGCGGGAGTTTATCGGTAAAGGCTAAAACGTTAGCCGCGAATTAACGCGAATTTACAGCGCGCAGCCTACCCTCCGGGGTACGAATTATTTAAACCAATATTTGCTTTGAATTTAATTTGCGCAAATTAGCGTTAATTCGCGGCAAAAAATAGATTTTAAAAAACTATGCACATTCACATCCTAGGCATCTGCGGCACGTTCATGGGCGGTATCGCAGTTTTGGCGCAGCAAGCGGGGCACACGGTCACCGGCTGCGATGCGAACGTTTACCCGCCGATGAGCACGCAGCTCGAAGCGCAAGGCGTGCGCCTGATCGAAGGCTTCGATCCCGACCAACTCTCGCTCAAACCGGATATCTTCGTGATCGGCAATGTCGTTTCGCGCGGCAATCCGCTGATGGAAGAAATCCTGAATCGCGGTTTACCCTATATCTCCGGCCCGCAATGGCTGCTGGAAAATATTCTGCACGACAAATGGACGCTGGCGGTGGCCGGCACGCATGGCAAGACCACGACCAGCGCGATGCTGGCGTGGATACTCGAATACGCAAAATTGAATCCCGGCTTCCTGGTGGGCGGCGTGCCGGAAAATTTCGGCTGCTCGGCACGTCTGACCGATTTACCTTTTTTCGTGGTGGAAGCGGATGAGTACGACACCGCGTTTTTCGACAAGCGCTCCAAATTCGTGCACTACCGGCCACGCACGCTGATTATCAACAACATCGAATTCGATCACGCGGATATCTTCCCCGATCTCAACGCGATCGAAACCCAGTTCCACCATTGCGTGCGC
>MEQN01000147.1:26586-29723 GCA_001770235.1 Betaproteobacteria bacterium RBG_16_58_11 | reverse complement strand
CCTACCGCGAAGCGTTGGAATCCCGTGGCGTGTTGGTGTTTCGCAGTAACGGCTATAACGGGAAGTGGCAGATTGCCAAGGAGAACCCGATTCTCGGTTTCTCCCTGTACGACCCGACCTGTCCAGTGATTGTCGTCAAGAAACTAGACTGGGAACCCCGCCAGTCGTTCACACTCATGCACGAGTTGGGACACTTGCTGTTGCACAAGACCAGCTCGATAGATGACGAACGTGACTTTCAATCCCATCAGGGACGAGAGCGCGAAGCCAATGCCTTCGCTGGGCATCTCTTGGTACCGGACGCTTTTCTGGCAAGCATCCGGGATGCGGAGCGACCCGATGAGGCATCTCTATACGATGATTGGCTGGCACACCAACGCAAGGCTTGGGGCGTGAGTGGCGAAGTGATTTTGCGGCGTTTGCTGGATGCGGGCCGTCTGCCACAAAACCAATATGATGCTTATCGTCAATGGCGCGAGCAGACGGCTGTAACACAAGAAGAAGGTGGCAGCCGGAAGTACCGCAATCGAGAACCCAAGCATATTTTTGGCGATACATTTGTGCGAACGGTATTGGACGCGCTGTATGCGAAGCACATTACGCTAGCCAAGGCGAGTAGCTATCTTGACAGTCTGAAGATCAAAGACCTGCATCAACTAGAACGCCACTATGCAGGTCTTTGATGCGTCATCCATGATTTATGCATGGGATAACTATCCTATGCGTCAATTTCCGGGCTTGTGGGAATGGATGGCGGCTCAGGTTGAGGAAAAGCAACTGGTGATCCCGACCGTGGCGTTTGAGGAAGTGGAACACAAAGCGCCAGATTGCGGCGAGTGGCTCAAAGATAACAATTTGGAGCAACTGCCGATCAGCAACGCTATCCTGCAAGATGCCAAACGTATTAAGGGGTTGCTTGGCATCGTTGGCGATAACTACCACCCCAATGGAGTAGGGGAAAATGACATTCTTATCATCGCCACTGCACGCGCCCATGGCGCGGAATTGGTTTCAGATGAGAGGAAGCAAACAGCCTTACCCCTTGCTCTATCAAGATTCAAAATTCCAGCAGTCTGTGACATGGCTGGAGTTTCTGTGACTTGCATCAACTTCATCGAGTACATCAAGCGTTCGGAAGCGGTTTTTCGGTAGAGTCTATGACTGTCCTATCGAAAGGACTTGAGGGTGCTTTAATGCAAACCCGATCCGACAGGGGCGCATTAGAAAAACATATAAAAATCATTTCATTAAATCCTTTAAAACAAATCTGAGATGGCTATGAAAGAACACTTCGGTGTGGCGAGGAACGACCAAACAACTATTTCCAAAATGGATACGGTTCCTACTAAACAGAGGAATATGCAAAATTTGCATATTCCTCCGCCGCTAACAGCAACTACCAAGGATTCCTTAGTAGTTCATTAGGTAGGCAAGCGGCAGGTATCGCATCAGATCAAGTACCACAATCTCTAAGGAGCCGAACCATGGCAATTCAGCCCGCCCTATTCGAGACCCACGCAATTCGCCGCGTGTACAACGAGGAAACCGAAATCTGGTGGTTTTCGGTGGTGGACATCATTCAGGTGTTGACCCAGCAGCCGGACTACCAGGCCGCGCGCAAGTACTGGAACAAGCTGAAAGAGCGGCTGGGCAAGGAGGGAAGTCAACTGGTGACAAATTGTCACCAGTTGAAAATGCTCGCAGCCGACGGCAAGCAACGCCCGACAGACGCTGCCACCGCCGAAACCCTGCTGCGCCTAGTGCAGTCCGTCCCCAGCCCGAAGGCCGAGCCGATAAAGGTCTGGCTGGCCAAGGTGGGCTACGAGCGCATGCAGGAAATGGCCGACCCGGCGTTGTCGCTGGATCGCGCCCGCGAGACTTGGCATCAGCATGGACGCAGCGAGAAGTGGATTCAGCAGCGCATGACCGGACAGGAGACACGCAACAAGCTGACCGATTACTGGGCGAACCACGATATCAAGCAGGGTGAGGAATTCGCGATTCTCACCAACATCATTCATCAGGAATGGTCGGGCGTGAGCGTGAAGGCGCACAAGGCGAAGAAGGGCTTGCAAGACCACAACCTGCGCGACCACATGAGCGAGGCCGAGTTGATTTTTACCGCGCTGGCGGAGTTATCGACGCGGCAGATCGCCGAGACGGATGACGCAACCGGGATGCCGGAAAACGAGGTGGCGGCAAAGAAAGGTGGCGCAATTGCCAAGCAGGCGCGCAGGGCGCTGGAGGCCAAGACCGGCAGGCCGGTGGTGTCTGGCGATAGCTTTTTGCCGCCGGGCAAAGCGTCGCGCCCCAAGACAGTAAAAAAAATCGCTAAGAAAAAATGAACGAAGCCGAAACCCGCGCCGACCATATCGACCCCGCCCTCAAAGCGGCGGGCTGGGGCGTGGTCGAGGGCAGCCGCATCCGCCGTGAGTATCCGATCACGCTCGGCCGCATCGAGGGCGCTGGCCGTCGCGGCAAAGCGCTGACCGCAGATTATGTGTTGGAGTATCGCAACACCAAGCTGGCCGTGGTCGAGGCCAAGGCGTGGGATAAAGTGCTGACGGAGGGCGTGGGGCAGGCCAAGGATTACGCGGGCAAGCTGGCCATTCGCTTTACCTACGCCAGCAACGGCCAGGGCATCTACGGCATCGACATGCACACCGGTGTCGAGGGCGAGCTTTCAAAGTATCCCTCGCCTGAGGAATTGTGGAATCTGACATTCTCAATACAGAATACCTGGCGCGACCGCTTCGCCGCCGTGCCGTTTGAGGATCGGGGCGGCTATTTTCAGAGTCGCTATTATCAGGACACCGCCATCGAGCGCGTGCTGGAGGCGATCTCTAATCAAGAGCAGCGCATCCTGCTGACGCTGGCCACTGGGACGGGTAAGACCTTCATCGCCTTTCAGATCGCATGGAAGCTGTTTCATAGCCGCTGGAACCTGGGTGATTGGAAGACGGAGGCCGAACCGACGCGGCGGCCGCGCATCTTGTTCCTGGCTGATCGCAACATTCTGGCCGATCAAGCGTATAACGCCTTTTCAGCTTTCCCTGAAGACGCGCTGGTGCGCATCGCGCCGGAGGATATTCGCAAGAAGGGTCGTGTACCGAAGAATGGCAGCATCTTCTTCACCA
>MEQN01000147.1:14666-26568 GCA_001770235.1 Betaproteobacteria bacterium RBG_16_58_11 | reverse complement strand
CAGGCTCAGCCACCGATGCTTCGGCAGGCTCAGCCACCGATGCTTCGGCAGGCTCAGCCACCGATGCTTCGGCAGGCTCAGCCACCGATGCAGATAATTCGATCAAGACCAGCCTTAAAGAGATCGGTGAGATAAAGGATGGCCATGCCTACACGTATATTTTGGAATGTGCAGATGGCAGCTTTTATACTGGAAGCACAGTTGATCTAAAACTGCGTCTTGACCAACATCGAAATGGGGAAGGTGCAAAGCACACGAAAATTCATGCGCCAGTAAAGCTGGTTTATTGCGAATCGCATGATCGGATAGATGTTGCTTTTGCGAGAGAAAAACAGATTCAGGGATGGAGCAGAGCAAAGAAAGTTGCATTGATTACCGGCAATACTGATTTGCTTAGGTCATTGTCCAAAAGCACATCGGCCCCTGAGCCTGTCGAAGGGTATTTCGGCGAGTATCCACCGGACTTCTTCGACTTCATCGTTATCGACGAGTGCCATCGCGGCGGCGCCAACGACGAGAGCAACTGGCGCGACATTCTCGATTACTTTGCCCCCGCCGTGCAGCTTGGCCTGACCGCTACGCCCAAGCGCCGCGACAACGTGGATACCTACGCTTATTTCGGCGAGCCGGTGTTTATCTATTCGCTCAAGGATGGCATCAACGATGGCTTCCTGACGCCGTTCCGGGTGAAGCAGATTGCCACGACGCTGGACGAGTATGTCTATACGCCCGACGACACGCTGGTCGAGGGCGAGATCGAGGCGGGCAAGCGCTACGAAGAAGCTGACTTCAACAGGATCATCGAGATCAAGGCGCGCGAGAAGAAACGGGGCGAAATTTTAATGTCGCAGATCGACCAACGAGAGAAGACGCTGGTGTTCTGTGCGAACCAAGCGCACGCGCTGGTGATCCGCGATCTGATCAACCAGATGAAGAGCAGCACCGATCCTAATTACTGCCAGCGGGTCACCGCCGATGATGGCGCTTTGGGCGAGCAATACCTGCGCGATTTTCAGGACAACGAGAAGTCCATCCCGACCATCCTGACCACCTCGCAGAAACTCTCGACCGGCGTGGATGCCCGCAACGTGCGCAACATCGTTTTGCTGCGGCCGATCAATTCGATGATCGAGTTCAAGCAGATCATCGGACGTGGCACGCGGCTCTATGATGGCAAGGATTACTTCACGATTTACGATTTCGTGAAGGCGCACCATCATTTCAGCGACCCGGAGTGGGATGGCGAGCCGATGGAGCCGGAGCCAAAGGAAACTTGGCCAACTCCCGATCCACGTGCGCCCGCCGAGGTACAAGAACCCACGGCGGAATATCAAAAGCGGCAGAAAATCAAAGTCAAACTCGCCGACGGCAAGGCGCGCACCATTCAGCACATGATGGTGACCAGCTTCTGGCACCCGGACGGCACGCCCATGTCGGCGCAGCAGTTCATGGAAGCGCTGTTCGGCAAACTGCCAGAATTCTTCCAGGATGAGGAAGAGCTACGCGCCTTGTGGAGCGCGCCGGATACGCGCAGGAAGCTATTGGATGGACTCGCTGAAAAAGGCTTCGGCAAGGATCAACTTCATGAAATGCAGAAGATCATCGACGCGGAGAAAAGCGACCTGTTCGACGTGCTGGCCAATGTGGCTTATGCCCTGGCCCCGCTCACGCGCGAAGCGCGCGCTACCCAAGCAATGACACGCATCAATACCCATTTCAACAGCAAGCAACAGACCTTTCTTGATTTCGTGTTGTCGCACTACGTCAGCGTTGGCGTGGAAGAACTCGACCAGGCAAAGCTGACGCCGCTGCTGCGCTTGAAGTATCACGATTCCATCGCCGATGCGGTGGCCGATCTTGGCAAGCCGGAGGAGATTGGCAGGGTATTTTCCGGCTTCCAGAAGTACTTATATCAGGCGACGGCTTGAGCGCATGCGGCCAAGGTCGTGCTGCATTTCCAAGACCTGGCTGCCGGCATCCCCAAAAACAAAGCCCCGGCATGCCGGGGCTTTGTTGGATATCCACCTTTTCTTACTTATGCCATCTGCACCGGAATCTTGTCGCGCTGGCCAATAATCCGATTCGCCTCGTCCACATAAACCAGCACCGGCGCATATTTTTGCAGCTCGATCTCGTTGTACACCGCATAGGTGGCGATGATCACGATATCGCCCGGATTGGCTTTATGCGCGGCGGCGCCATTGACCGAGATGATGCCCGAATCGCGCTCGGCACGAATCGCATAGGTCGTGAAACGCTCGCCGTTGGTGACGTTGTAAATTTCGATTTGCTGGTACTCGCGGATGTCGGCGGCGTCCAGCAGGGTCTCATCGATGGCGCAAGAACCCTCATAGTGCAACTCCGAGTGCGTGACATGCACCCGGTGCAACTTGGATTTGAGCATGGTTCTTTGCATGAGTTTTATCCTCGTGCGAAAAAGGCGCTCATTATACCGGCCCCAACGGTCATGGCAAAGGCTGGCTGCATCGAAAAACGATATTCGCCATGACCGTTTCCCTCTCTCCTAGCTCTCTCCCGCAAGCGGGAGAGAGGGACGCAGGCTCGCTGCGCGAGTTTCATATTAACGCTGCTATGGAAACTTCAATATTATCAATCAGTCGCGTCGTGCCGAGCCAGGCTGCGCCGAGGATCACGCACTGATTTAACTCGCCCACTGGGGGCAGCAAGGTGCTCGCATCACGCACCGAAACATAATCCACGCGCCAACCATTGGATTCGAGCGCCTGGCGCGCGGTTCCCTCCAGTGCGGCAAAATCGCGTGCCCCTGCCTTCAGTTGGTCGGCGATGTTGCACAAGGCGCGATACAAGCGCGGCGCTTCCTGGCGATCCTGCGCAGATAAATATCCGTTACGCGAAGAGAGCGCCAAGCCATCCTCGGCGCGTAAGGTTTCCGCGCCTATAACACGCACCGGGAAATTCAGTTCGCGCACCATGGCGCGGATCACGAACAATTGCTGGAAATCTTTCTTGCCGAACACCGCCACCGCCGGCTGCACGATGTTGAACAGCTTCGCCACCACCGTCGTCACGCCTTGAAAATGCCCCGGACGGAACGCGCCGCAAAGTTCGCTGGCGATCGGCGGCGGAACAATCTCGACTTGCTGCGGAGTGGGATACATCTCCGCCACGCTGGGTGCGAACACCACATCCGCACCCGCTTCATTCAACTGCGCGCAATCCGCATCCAGGGTGCGCGGATAGGTTTGAAAATCTTCCGTCGGGCCGAATTGCAGGGGATTGACGAAAATACTCGCCACCACGCAATCGCCGTGTTCGTGCGCGCTGCGTACTAAGGCCAAATGGCCCGCGTGCAGATTGCCCATGGTGGGCACGAAAGCCACCGGGCCGGCTGTGCGAAGGCGCGCTTGCAGCGCCTCGATGGTATGAATCACATCCATTAGCTAAAACAATGTTCGGGTGCGGGAAACTGCTTGGCCTTCACTTCGGCGGCATAGCGCTCCACGGCTTGTTGAATGCTCGCTGCACCGTCCATGAAATTCTTGGCGAATTTGGGTGGCTTGCCGTAGATGCCGAGCATGTCGTGCAGCACCAGCACTTGGCCGGAGCAATCGACACCGGCGCCGATGCCGATGGTGGGAATGGCTATGGCGGCGGTGACTTCACGCGCTAATTCAGCGGGAATGCATTCGAGCAGCAGCATGCTGATTCCGGCTTCCACCAGGGCGGCGGCATCGGCTTTCAGTTGCGCAGCACCCTGCTCAGTTTTGCCTTGCACGCGATAGCCGCCCAATTGATGCACGGATTGCGGCGTCAGCCCTAAGTGGCCAAAGACAGGCACCCCACGCTCGACCAAAAACCGCACGGTTTCCGCCATGGCGCGGCCACCTTCCAGCTTGACCATGTGCGCACCGGCGCGCATCAATTGGCTGGCATGGCGGAAGGCGTCTTGCGGATTGTTTTGGTAGCTGCCGAAGGGCATGTCGGCCACGATAAAGGCTTGGCTGGAGCCGCGCGCCACGCATTCGGTGTGATAGATCATGTCGGCGAGCGTGACTGGTAGCGTGGATTCGCGCCCTTGCAGCACCATGCCGAGCGAATCACCGACGAGCAAGATATCCACGCCGGCCGCTTCCAGCAGCTTGGCAAAGCTGGCGTCGTAACAGGTCAGCGCGGCGATTTTCTCGCCTGCCTGCGCCATTTTCTGTAGTGTTGTCAGCGTGCTTCGCATCACTCGCCCCGGTTGAAGAACTCGCGCCCGCCGCGCATTTTATCGATGCGGGAAATCAATAACTCGAAATCTTTTGGATCGTCCACGAAATTCAAGTTCTCGCTGTTCACGATCAGTAAGGGCGAGGCCTCGTATTGATAGAAATAACGGCTGTAGCTCTCCGCCAATTTCTCTAGGTACTCCTCGCTGATCGGCCGCTCATAACTCACCCCGCGCCGCCGCACCCGTTCATGCAGTACCTCGACCGGCGCCTGGAGATAGATTACCAGATCGGGCGCTGCGGTTTGCGGCTGCAAGTGCGCGTAGATTTGCTGGTACAAGCGAAACTCCTGGTCAGACAGCGTGAGCCGCGCAAATAAGGGGTCTTTATCCAGAATAAAATCCGCCACCGTCGGCCGACCGAACAAGTCGGCTTGTTTCAACCCCCGCACCTGCTCCACGCGCTGGAATAAGAAAAATAATTGCGTGGCGAGGGCAAAACGCTCCATGTCCTGGTAGAACTTGGGCAGGAATGGATTGTTCTCCGCCCCCTCCAGCAGCGTGTCGGCCTGCCAAAAATCGGCGAGCTTTTTCGTCAAGCTGGTCTTGCCGACGCCGATCGGGCCTTCCACCACAATATAACGAAAACGCTGCTGCATCATGCCACACGGATGATGGATTGATCATCGCACCGCGCGAGCCAATCGCTCGCCGGCCCACGACCGGGGATCACGCAGCTCGGATCGATCTCGACCAGGGGCAGCAGGACAAAAGCACGCTCGTGCATTCTCGGATGCGGCAGCGTCAGGCCGGGTTCATGAAAGTGGATATCATCGTAGAGCAGCAAGTCGAGGTCCAGGGTGCGCGGCGCGTTGCGGAATTCGCGCACGCGCCCGAATTCAAGCTCAATGCCAAGCAAGGATTGTAGCAAATCATGCGGCGAAAGCCGCGTCTCGATCCGGGCCACGGCGTTGATGAAATCGGGCTGATCGGCATAGTCCACCGGTGCGCTGCGATAGAGCGAGGAACGCGCGGCGAGATTTGAATCGGGCAGCCGCGCCAAGGCATCGAAGGCCTGATTCACTTGCGCTTCCGGCTGGGCGAGATTGCTGCCGAGCGCGATGTAGGCGCGATGCACGGGGGTGTCAGTCATAGAAATTTCTTGCTTTGCCGCGAATTAACGCGAATTTACGCTAATTGTTCAGACTTATTTTTAAGTAGGAAAATGCCTAATGGGTTTTAATTCGCGTTCATTCGCGTTAATTCGCGGCTAAAAATTTAGCGCTTCAGTCTTCCGCCGGCAGCGTGGCGCTCTCCGGCTTTTTGCCACGACGGCGACGTTTGCGGGGAGGCGCTTCATCTTTGATCAGCATGCGTTCGCGCTCGGCGTCGCTTGCGTGCTGGAAGGTTTCCCACCATTGCCCGACTTTGGCATCTACCTCACCGCTGCCGCAACGTAGCAGCAGAAAATCAAAACCGGCGCGGAATTTTGGGTTCTCAACCAATCGGAATGGCCGCTGTCCGGCGCGCTGCAAAAAGCGCGGCTGCATGCTCCAAATCTCGCGCATAGTCGCCGTGTAACGGCGTGGGATGGCCAGGTTCTCGACCTGGGTTTGGATCACATCGTCCATGGCCTCATTCAGCGCGGGTAGCGGACGCATGTCTTGTTGCTGATATTGCTCCCAGCGCGTTAGGACTTCATGCCACAGCAGACTGGCAAATAAAAAAGCCGGGGAAACGGGCTTGTCCTCGCGCACGCGCTCATCCGTACTTTTGAGTGCAAGCGTGATAAAGCGCTCGCCCATGGGCTGCTCCAGTATCGCATCCAACAACGGCAGCAGGCCATGATGTAAGCCCTCCTCGCGCAAGCGATGCGCGCTGGCCAGGGCATGGCCGGAATGGAACATTTTCAGCATCTCGTCGAACAAACGCGACTTCGGCACCTCTTGCAGCAAATCTGCGAGTGCCTTGATCGGCTTCTTGGTCGCGGCGTCGATTTTAAATTCAAGCTTGGCCGCCAAGCGCACCGCGCGCAGCATGCGCACCGGGTCTTCGCGGAAGCGCGTTTCGGCATCGCCGATAATGCGCAGCACGCTGTGTTTCGCGTCCGCAACACCATGCAAGTAATCCCACACCTCTTGCTTGGCCGGGTCGTAGTACAGCGCGTTGACGGTGAAATCGCGGCGCACGGCGTCCTCGTATTGGCTACCGAATACGTTGTCGCGCAGCAGGCGGCCGCTGTCGCTTTGGCGATGATTATCGTCGTCGCCTTCTTCCTCTTCACCGGTCGGGGGCGCGGCCGGGCCGCGAAAGGTCGTGACTTCGATGGTCTCGCGCCCGCACATCACATGCACGATGCGGAAGCGGCGGCCGATGATGCGCGAGCGGCGAAATACATCGCGCACCTGCTCTGGTGTCGCATCGGTGGCGACATCGTAATCTTTGGGTTCCATACCCAACAGCAGGTCGCGTACCGCGCCGCCCACCACGAAGGCGGCAAAACCTTGCGCGCGCAATTCGTCGCACACCTTAAGCGCGCACGGGCTGATGTGCTCGCGGCTAATGCCGTGTTTACGCAGCGGAAGAATGACGGGGTCGTGACCGGCCGAACTATTTTTCTTGAAGAAACGGCGAATTATCTTTTGAATCATGCGCGAAGTTTACTACATCGGGGGGCAGGGCAGGGGTCAGGCGTCGGGCGTCAGGCGTCAGTGAAAATCGGGGGCGCGCGGGGTTTTCTGACGCCTGACGCCCGACCCCTCTCGCCTAGATCGTCGCTCCCATCCGCACATAATCCTCGATCAGCTTGGGCTTGCCATAGTAATACCCTTGCGCGAAATCGACGCCCATGCGGGTCAGCGCCGCCACGGTCTTGGCGTCTTCCACATGCTCGGCGATGGATTGGGCGCCAAACACGGATGACAGCTCGCGGATGTGCTCGACGATCTTATTGTCCTGGGGATTATTGAGTATTTGCTGCACGAAGCTGCCGTCGATCTTGACGAAATCAGGCTTGAGCTGGCGCAAATAACTGTAGGTGGAATAGCCGGCGCCGAAATCGTCCAAGGCGATCTTGCAGCCGCCGGCGCGTATTTCTTCCAGCAATTTGAAAAAATCGGCGCTCATGTCGGTGGTCTGGCGCTCCGTAAATTCGATGGTGATCTGGCGGCCTTGCGCCAGCGGCGATTTCAGCAGCTTGAGGAATTCCTCGCGAAACTCCGGCGCGAGGAGCGAATTCATGCTGATATTGACGAACAAGTGCACGCCTTTGGGCACCGAACTCAAGGCCTTGTTGATAATGAACAGGTCCATTTCGCGGATCAGCCCCAAGTCTTCGGCGATCAGCACAAATTCGTCGGCCGGCACGTATTCCTTGCCGCGCTTCAGGCGCGTGAGCACCTCGTAGGCCATGAGCTCGTTTTTTCGCAGATCGAAAATCGGCTGCAGAAAGGGGGCGATCATGCCGTTGTTGAGCGCGTTGCGCAGCTCGAAGCCTTGGGAAAAGATATCCATGATCGCCTCGCCCATATCCTTGGACAAGGTATCGACCCGGTTGCGTCCGCTTTTTTTGGCGTGATACAGCGCCACGTCGGCGGCGCGCACCAAATCCTGCGGGGTCTTGCCGAAGGCCGGCGCCAGCGCCACGCCGATCGAGGTCTGGATCCGCAATTCGCCCACCGCGAGATGAATCACCACGGCCGACAACTCCTGATGGATGCGCCGCGCCGCTGCTTGCGCCTCCTCTTCCCTGACGTTTTGCAGCACCACCGCGAACTCGTCGCCCGCCAATCGCGCCACCGTTCCGCCTTGCGCACCCGTGGTCAGCCGATCCGCCACCGTGCGCAACACCTCGTCCCCCACCGGGTGGCCATACGTGTCGTTGATGAATTTGAACCCGTCGATATCAATGATCAGCAACGCCAGTTGACGACTTTTAGACAAAGTCATTGCCATCATATTGGCGAGCATTTCGTCGAAATGACGCCGGTTGTATACACCGGTCAGCGGGTCGGTGATGGTCAGCCGATACAAGGATTGCTCATGTTCGCGCTGCGATTCCTGCAGCTTGAGATTTTCGCTGATATCTTCCAGCGTGCTGACAATGCCGGTGAATTCGCCCTTGTCGTCATATTGCCGGGTGGCGCTCATGCGCAACCATACCGAGCGGCCGTCCTGCGCGCGCACTTCGATCTGCATGTCGTAGGTGTGCAACTGCTCCAGCCGGCCGAACACGAAATTCGCCTGATGTTGTGGCTGCACCAGGAATTGCGAAAATGGCTTGTTCAGGCAATGGGCGATGGCATAGCCGGTGAGCTTCTCCCACGACGGATTGATGAACAAAATTTGGCCGGCGCGATCCAGCTCGACCAGTACTTCGCGCATATTGTTCACCAAATTGCGCAGCCGCAATTCGTTGCTCGCCAGTTGGCCGCGCGTCACTTCCAAATCCCCGATCTGTTGCCGCATCACTTTGGCCGATTCGACAAAGGCCGTGGTGAGATGACGCACTTCCTCGCTGGCGCCTTCCGCCGGCGCGATGGTGGTATCGAGATTGCCTTGGGTGAATTCCCGCGCCATCACGGTCAACGGCCCCAATGGCGCGACAAAGAAGCGAATCAACAGTTGGATCGCAATCAAGTCGAAGACAAGCAAGATCATCAACAAGTAGGTTACATTTTCCAACAGCGTGCTGATATCTTGGTTGATCGGGCCGTTCGACAGGTGAACCGTCATCACCCCCAGCGGCACGCCATCGCGCCAGAGCTGTGTGGACATCCCTTGTTTCAGCGCCGAGAGTTTGAACCAGCTCGCCACCGGATGCACCGGCTCAAACGGCTTGACTTGATTGAATACTGTCTTGCCGGTGGCATCCTTGATGACGATACCGCCGATCAGCGGGTCAGACACCACCCGGCGCAGATAACGCGCCAATTCTTCCGGGGTTTGCTGGAAGAGCGCGCGCTCGACCGAGGGTACGGTCAGCGACAAAATCTTATGCGCGATCGCCTGGCGGCCGGTCAACTCCTCGCCTACCTGCTGCACGATCCAGTAAATGGAAAAAAGGCCCACCACCATCATCTGCAGCACGGCGATGGCCAGCATGATGCGCATTTGCATGGTGCGCGGCAGCTTGAGCTTCATGCGTCCACTCGCGCGCGATCGAATTTTGGGGTTGTTTTATGCATATATGCCAGTATAGCCATCATCGGCACATGGCAGGCAAAACTTACCTGCCTCTGCATTTTTTTTGTCCGGCTTTCGAATCAGCGCAGACTAATCACCGGCCACCCGCGCACGCGCGCCGCCTCGGTTAGTTGCGGATCAGGATCCACCGCGATGGGGTCGGTGACGCGCTCCATCAAAAACAGGTCATTATGGCTATCGCTGTAAAACCAGCTACGCTCGACGGCCGGCCAATCCGCCCCCTGCCCTGCGAGCCAGGCTTCCAAGCGCTTGACCTTGCCCTCGCGAAAGCAGGGAATGCCCGCCGCAAGGCCGGTGAATTCGCCCGCGCGCTGCTCAGGCTCGGTGGCAATCAGCACCGGCACGCCGAATTCACGCGCGATGGGCGCGGTAACGAAACTGTTGGTGGCCGTGATGATAGCCAAGACATGGCCCTCCGCGCGGTGCTGGTTCACCAAGTCGCGCGCCTGTCGCCCGATCATGGGCAGAATGCGCGTTTGCATGAACAGCGCATGCCAAGCATCAAGCTGGCTGCGCGGATGGCGCGACAAAGGCTTCAGTTGAAAATCGAGAAATACGTGAATATCCAGCGTGCCCGCCTTGTACTGCTCGTAGAATTCCAAATTGCGCGCCTCATAGGCCTCGCGGTCGAGCACACCCTGAGCGATTAAAAATTGCGCCCACTCAAAATCGCTGTCACCGGCGAGCAGGGTATTATCCAGATCAAATAAAGCGAGTTTCAAAATGACTTCCTAAAAAATCGAAAAGTATAGCTTACAATGAAAACGTGAATTTCTGCGCCGCAACGCAGCCGCATACCGATACGCTTGATTATTTTAACGGTGACATGAGATGACGCTAGGCTGGGAAAAACGTTCGGGACGCAGAATTCCGGTGAATTGTCCGGTGCAAATCATGCTGAAAGATGATCGCGAGTTTCTTGGCTTGGCGCACGATTTGAGCGTGGATGGCATCTTATTCGACTGCCCGGTGCCACTGGCGGCGGCGGAAGAAGCCGAGATCAAGCTGCTGCCGCCCGAAGGCTCGTTCATCGCGCCGCTCAAGGCCGCGATTCAAGTCATCCGCTGCGACCCCACCGACTCACCGCACCGCTTCATGATCGCCGCCGCGCTGCGCGCGGTGAAGTAAATCTAATGCCGAGTAGTGCCGGCCTGCGTCAGCACTTCAGCCGCGAAGATCTGCTCTGCATCCACCGGATCGAAGCTGTAGTGTTGGTTGCAAAATTCGCAATCGACATCGATTCGACCTTGCTCACTCAAAATCGAGCGCACTTCGTCTAGACCAAGCATGCGCAGCATCGCCGTCACGCGATCGCGCGAACAGGTGCAGCGAAAGGAAACGGGTTGCGGATCAAACAGGCGCAAATCTTCTTCATGAAACAAGCGATGTAGTACTTCGCGCGCCGGCAGGCTCAATAATTCGTCGGGGGTCAACGTGCCCGCGAGGTTAAGGGCACGGTTCCAGGCATCTTCGTCGTCACTGGTTTTTTCCGGCAAGCGCTGCAACAGCAGGCCGCAGGCTTGATGCTCATCTGCCGCGAGCCAGAGGCGGGTTTCCAATTGTTCCGAACGCAGCATGTAGTGTCCCAGCACTTCGGAGACGGTTGCGCCTTCCAAGGCCACGATACTTTGATAGGCTTGGCCGCCGGTTTTAGGGTCGATGGTGATAACGAATTTGCCGTCTCCGAGCAATGCGCGCACATCCTCGTCCGCCAGATCGTCGCGCCATTTGGCGGTGGCGCGCAGGTGAAATTCGCTATCGCATTCCACCACCAGCAGCGTGACCGGTCCGCTGCCTTGCATTTGCATAATGAGCGCACCTTCGAATTTGAGCGTGGCGGCGAGCAGCGCGCAAGCGGCCATCATCTCGCCGAGCAGATTGCGTACCGGCTCGGGATAGTGGTGGCGCGCCAGCACCGCACGCCAGGTGGCGTCGAGCCGCACCGACTCGCCGCGCACTTCAGCGTGTTCGAACATAAAACGGGTAAGGGTGTCGCCGTCCGGAGGGGTTGGCCTATGTGAATCCATAGGCTGAAATGTAGCACGGGATACGCGCGACGCGACACCCGTGCCAGATGATTAGTCCGTTTACGCCAAAGCCAGCGAAAACAGAACGATCGAAATAAGCAAGAAGTTGAAAGCGTTAATCATGATGCTACTCCCGGTTGGTTTACGATGTCAGCATAGGCTTTCCCGGGCATATAACCAGTTACGGTTGGTTCATGAAGTTTGTCTAAATTTGCGGTTCTATGCTACGGACAGTGGGAATTCGATCGATCGACCAGTTTTGCACCGCCCAAGCCAGGATTTCCTGGGTTTTAGCGCCTTTTAAGGCTTCAGGCGGCGGGTGATTGAGGAAGCCCAGCGCCTGAACCAAGGCCGGCTGCGGGTGCGCGATATCGAGCGGCGGCGCCAGGGTTTGTTTGGAGAGCTTTTCCCCCAGCGCGTTGACCGCCACCGGCAGGTGCAGGTAACGCGGCGGGGGCAGCTCAAGCAAGCGCTGCAAATA
>MEQN01000147.1:12722-14604 GCA_001770235.1 Betaproteobacteria bacterium RBG_16_58_11 | reverse complement strand
CCGCGTCGTCCACCACCGCCGCCAATTGGTAGGCGAACAAGCCATCCGCGCGCTGCACGATGAAGTCGCCCGCCTCGCGTTCCAAGTCTTGTCTCACCGTCCCTTGCAGCCGGTCTTCGAAGCCCACACTGGCGCCGCGCGTATCGACGCGCAGCGCGCGCGCTATCTTTCCCGGCGCCAGCCCGGCGCGGCAGGTGCCAGGGTAAACCGGCGCGCCGGGACGGCTGATACTGGAATCGGCGATCTCGCGCCGGCTGCACGCACAGGCATATACCACGCCCAAGCCTTGCAACTCGGCCAGCGCCGCCGCATAGGCCTCACCGCGCTGGCGCTGATATTGCACCGCGCCATCCCACGCCAAGCCATAGGCTTCCAAAGCGCGCAGGATGGTGTCAATCGCCCCCGGCGCCACGCGCGGCGGATCCAGATCATCGATGCGTAAGAACCATTCGCCGCACTGGGCTTTGGCATCGAGATAGCTGCCCAAGGCAGTAATCAGCGAGCCGAAATGGAGCGGGCCGGTAGGGGATGGGGCGAAGCGGCCGCGGTAGCAAGGTTGCGTCATAAGGTCAGTTTAAAAAAGTTCCTTCACCACGCCAGGTCAGGCGCACCCCAAAACTTGCAGTGAATCCAGGGTCAGGCGCATAGTTCGGCTAATTGAAAAAGTGGTTGGGAATTATTTTCTTTAATCCCTGTCTCCGCAATAAGTAAAAATAAAAGTATTCACAAAAATGGTAACTCAGCTTGAAATCCTCGTATAAAAAAATCCTGATCGTAATCGTCGCAGCACTGGTTCTCGTGGGGGGCGGGATGTGGCTGCGCCATGCGGGCAGCGGCGGGCCGCCTGCGAGCAAGTCCGGACCCGCTTCAGGCGGGGGCCCGGGCGGATCGACGCCGCCGGCGATGACGGTGCGCGTGGCGGAAGCGAAATCCGCCGCGCTGCGCGAAGATGTGACAGCGATCGGTACCCTGCTCGCCAACGAATCGATCACGATTCGCTCCGAGGTGGATGGGCGCATCACGCAAATTCATTTCCGCGAAGGCGAGTCGGTGGCACGGGGCTCGAAGTTAGTTTCCTTGAATTCAGCCGAAATCGAGGCGCAACTCAAGGCAGCACTTGCCGAAACCACGTTAAGCCGCACCCGGCTGACACGTGCCGAAGAGTTGCACGGCAAGAATTTCATCAGCGGCCAGGCGCTGGATGAAGCGCGCGAACATTTAAATCAAAGCCTCGCGCGTGCCGCCGAGATTCAGGCGCGCTTGGATAAAACATTGCTTCGCGCCCCATTTGAAGGCGTGGTCGGCGTACGCCAAGTTAGCGTCGGCGCCTATGTCAATAAAGGCCAGGACATCGCGCGACTGGAAGGGATCGGCACGCTGAAGGTGGATTTCCGCGTACCCGAACTGTTTGCGGGCCGGTTGAAGCCGGGCCAAGCGGTGAAGGTGAGCGTCGATGCTTTTCCCGGCGAGCAATTCGACGGTGAAATCTTCGCCATCGAACCTTCGGTGGACGAGCAGACGCGCACCGTCCTATTGCGCGCCCGCGTCCCGAACCCGAAGGCGCGCTTGAAGCCCGGCATGTTCGCCCGCGTCGCATTGTTATTGGGTGTGCGCGAAAACGCCATCATCGTGCCGGAACAAGCCATTGTGCCGCGCGGCCAAGATTTCTTTGTGTTCAAAGTGCTAGACGGCAAAGCCCTATTCGCCAAGGTTGAATTAGGTTTGCGGCGGCCGGGTGAAGTACAAATACTGAAAGGCGTGGCGCCCGGGGACGTAGTCGTCACCGACGGCCAACTGCGTATTCGCGACGGCGCGCCGGTGAAAATCCAAACAGCGACGCCCCCCCGCAGCTAAACCGACTCGCCCATGTTCCTACCCGATA
>MEQN01000147.1:11144-12694 GCA_001770235.1 Betaproteobacteria bacterium RBG_16_58_11 | reverse complement strand
TTAGTCATCATCCTGGTCGGCATCATCGCCTTCACCCGCCTATCGGTGCGGGAATATCCAAAAATCGATCCGCCGGTAATCTCGGTGCGCACCGTCTATGCCGGAGCCAGCGCGGAAGTGATCGAGAACCAGATCACCAATCAATTGGAAGACGCGCTCTCCGGCATCGAGGGCATCCGCACCATCAAATCGCAATCGCGCGAAGAAGTCAGTCTGATCACTATCGAATTCGTGGTCAGCCGCAACGTGGATTCGGCGGCCAACGATGTGCGCGACCGAGTGGCGCGCACGCGCGGCCGCATGCCGGCCGAGGCCTTGGACCCAGTAGTGGCTAAAATCGAGGCCGATGCGCAAGCCATCATGTGGTTGCGGCTGTCGAGCGACCGCCACAGCCCGCTCGAAATCACCGATTACGCCGACCGCTATGCAGCCGATTCCTTAAAGACCATCAATGGCGTGGCGAGCGTGATCATCGGCGGCGATCGAAAATACGCGATGCGCATCTGGCTCGACCGCGAACGGCTCGCCGCCTACGGCATGACCGTGCAAGATGTGGAAGACGCGCTGCGCCGGCAGAATTTGGAAGTGCCGGCTGGCCGCATCGAGAGCCAGCAGCGTGAATTCAGCGTGCTCTCCGCTACCGACTTGCAGACGCCCGCGCAATTCAACGCGCTCATTCTGCGCGAGGTGAATAATTATCCGGTTCGGCTGTCCGATGTGGGGCGCGCCGAAATCGGCGCTTACAACGACCGCAACATCGTGCGCGTGCAGGGGCGCGAAGCGGTGGGCCTGGGCATCGTGCAGCAATCCACCGCCAACATGCTGGATGTGGCCAACGGCGTAAAAGAAATGATTCCCCGGCTGCAAAAAACGCTGCCGGATGGGATGAAACTTTCGGTCTCGTTCGATCGCTCGATCTTCGTCGATGCCTCGATCAAGTCCGTGTACAAAGTGCTGCTGGAGTCGCTGGGGCTGGTAGTGCTGGTGATTTTCCTGTTTTTGCGCTCATTCCGCGCCACGCTGATCCCGTTCGTGACCATTCCAGTATCGTTGATTGGTGCATTTTTTCTGATTTGGATTCTCGGCTTCTCGATCAATGTACTGACCCTGCTCGGCATCGTGCTCGCAGTGGGCTTGGTGGTGGACGATGCGATCGTAGTGCTGGAAAACATCCACCGCTATATCGAGCAGGGCATGCCGCCGTTGCAAGCCGCGTTCAAAGGTTCGCAGGAAATCGCCTTCGCGGTGGTGGCCATGACCATTACCCTGGCAGCAGTGTTCGCGCCGCTGGCATTCGCTACTGGCAATACCGGGCGGCTGTTCACCGAATTCGCCTTGACGGTGGCGGCGGCGGTATTGGTATCGGGCTTCGTGGCGCTCACGCTCACGCCCATGATGTGCTCCAAACTGCTGCGCCAAGAGAAGAGCCACGGCCGTTTCTACAACGCGCTGGGTGATTTCTTTCTCTGGCTCGCTGCAAGCTATCGCAGCTCGCTGACGAAGAGCCTGCGCCATCGCGGTTTAGTCGTGCTGACCTTTCTCGGCGTGGC
>MEQN01000147.1:10669-11115 GCA_001770235.1 Betaproteobacteria bacterium RBG_16_58_11 | reverse complement strand
TCAAATCGGAATTGGCCCCGCTGGAGGATCGCGGTGTTTTCATCGTCGCGCTGAGCGCGCCGGAAGGCGCCACCTTGCAGTACACCGACAGCTATGCGCGCGAGATCGAAAAAATTCTGGCGCAAGTTCCCGAGATCAACACCTATTTCACCGTCGTGGCGCCGGGGCTGGAAAAACCCAACCCGGTCAACAGCGCGATTGCGTTCGTGAGCCTGAAGGATTGGAGCGAACGTAAGCGCAGCCAATTCGACATCACCAACGAGCTCACGCCTAAGCTGGGCGCGCAACTCCCTGGGGTGCTGGCGTTTCCCATCAACCCGCCCTCGCTCGGCCAAAATTTCCGCAGCACGCCGGTGCAGTTCGTGATTCAAGGCACCTCGTGGGAAGAATTGGAAAGCGGGGTTGAAGCCATGGTGGATAAGGCGCGTAAGTTCCCCGGCATGCTC
>MEQN01000147.1:10337-10643 GCA_001770235.1 Betaproteobacteria bacterium RBG_16_58_11 | reverse complement strand
CCGCAGTTGTCGGTGACCATCGACCGCGACAAGGCCGCCTCCCTCGGCGTCCAAATAGAAACCATCGGGCGCACCCTGGAGAGCCTGCTCGGCGGCCGCGACGTCACCCGCTTCAAGCGAGAAGGCGAACAGTATGACGTGGTGGTGAAGCTGGAAGACAAAGACCGGCTGGAGCCGAATGACCTGAGCCAGATTTACGTGCGCAATCGCGATGGCCGGCTGATCCAACTCTCCAACTTGGTGCGCATCGAGGAACGCGTGGCGCCCAAGGAGCTTAACCACTTCAACCGCTTCCGCGCCGCGATC
>MEQN01000147.1:1386-9834 GCA_001770235.1 Betaproteobacteria bacterium RBG_16_58_11 | reverse complement strand
CCGCCGGCGCCGGCGCCGAATCGCGCCAGGCCATCGGCTGGGGGATCGTAGGCGGCGTGGCGGGGGGCACCGTGTTCACGCTGTACGTCATCCCCACCATGTACACCTTCCTGGTGGGCGAGCGCCGCTTGCTCAGCCGCGCGGAAATCGAGGGCGGGCTGAACATCGCCGATCAGCCGCCCTCTGAATAGCCTCCCCTGTCGGCAAATTTTACGCTGAGGGCCGCCGGCATTGCCGTGCGGCTCATTTTTATACGGCAATAATTTGATTAAATTGGATTTACTGTTTCCTGGCCTTTAAATTGCTATCAGTCGAGATAAAACCAGGAAATTCAAAAAATCGTTATGAAAATGCTCTCCAAACTCTCTACCCGGCTGCTCTGTCGAATTTTTGGGCACCGTTGGCATTTTCTCCACGAACGTGACGCAGGGGGGAAGGTTTATTTATGCCGCCGCTGCCGGCACGAAGCGGTATTCATCCGCTAAGCAGAATTCTCAACATTTTGTTTTTCAATGGTTTTTTAACGAATCCGCGCCGTTTTGCACGCGGATTCCAGGCCGTTTCCCGCCACTGGCACAGCCCTTGCTGTATAGCTAAGCACAAGGACTAACAAAGGAGCAACATCATGCTTAAACGCTTAGCCAACCGTCTGTTCCGTTCGCGCAAAGTACTCGGCTCAGACACCGTGATCATTAAAGTGCGCATCAACGATCACTACACCTTTTACTACCCTTTCACCGCCAAATCCGGGATGAAGGTGCGCGAGATGAATTCCGACGAATTTCAGCAATATCTCGCCGCGCGTTAAATCAGCTCAATGCAGAACGAAAAAACCGGCGTAAGCCGGTTTTTTCGTTCTGCGACAAATTAAGTTTCCTGATTAGCAACGATCTTCAGACAAAGCAGGCTACCGGCATATTCCTTCCCCCTGGCAGGGGCTGCGGAAGGGTCGCTGCCTGCGCCATGACCGCCCGCAGGGCGAGCGTCTGGCGGCGTCCCCTTTACGGGGGTAAGCAGCGGGATACCCACCGGCGTACTCCTCGCGGGTGGAAGGCTAGGATGGGGGTGAGAAATTCCTGATCCCCACCCTCCCCTTGGAAAGGGGAGGGGATTTTTCAGCGCTTGGCGGAGGCAATACCAATCTTGGAAAGATCATCCATCGATAGCAGCGACGGCACGTTTTCATCCTGCTCCTCCGCCACTTTGTCTTCGACCTTAAAGCTCTGCCGCTGTTTGGCGCGTTTTTCCTGATGCTTGCTGGAATTGGCGAGCAGCCATTCGATATTGGTGCGGGAATCGGCGTTGGCGAGCGCTTCTTCCTTGGAGATGGTTCCCGCCAGCACTAAATCCAGCAGCGATTCCTCGAAGGTCTGCGAGCCTTCCAGCATGGATTGCTCCATGGCGTCCTTGATCTTGTCGATCTCGCGGCGCTGAATCAGCTCGCCGATATGCATATTGTTCAGCAACACCTCCACCGCCGCCACGCGCTTGCCGTCCACGCCGCGCACCAGGCGCTGGCTGACCACCGCGCGCAGGCTCATCGCCAAATCGAGCAGCAAGCCTTCCTGCGATTCGGCCGGGAAAAAACCGATGATGCGATTCATGGCATGGTAGGCGTTGTTGGCATGCAGGGTCGCCAAGCACAAATGACCGGTTTGCGTGTAAACCATCGCTTGGCGCATCGTATCCTGATCGCGAATCTCACCAATCAGCAGCACATCCGGCGCCTCGCGCAAGGCATTCATCAGCGCCGCCCCGTAGGAATGGGTATCGATGCCCACCTCACGCTGATTGACGATGGAGCGCTGATGGCGATGGATGAATTCGATCGGATCTTCGATCGCCAAAATATGGCTGGTGGAATGCCGGTTGCGGTGGTCAATCATCGCCGCGAGCGTGGTGGATTTGCCGGAGCCGGTGGCGCCCACCAGCAAAATCAACCCACGTTTATGCATCACCAATTCGCTCAGCACCGGCGGTAAGCGCAAGCTTTCCAGCGTCGGCACCACATCGGTAATATAGCGAATCACCATCGCCACCGAGCCGCGCTGACGAAACACATTGACGCGAAAGCGGCCCACGCCTGGAACAGAAAGGCCGAAATTCATCTCCAGCGCTCCCTCGAAGGCCGTGATCTGCGCTTCCGACATCAAGGCATATGCGATTTTCTTGACGACGTTGTGGTCGAGAATTTGCTGGTTGACCGGGCGAATATCGCCCTCAATTTTGATATAGACGGGCGCGCCGGCGGAAAAAAACAAGTCGGAGGCGCGCTTCTCCGCCATCAAGCGAAATAATTGAGTGAGATCCATGGGGATTAGTGTACTGGAAAAGCAGCCGCGCGCGCTGCCCTGCTCAAGACAGAATCGATTTCAAGCGATTGAAGAACCCGCCCGGCTTGGCCGCATCATCTTCCAGCTCGGACTCAGGCGGTGTTTGCCGAGAGATCGCTTCCTTCTGCTTCTGTGCTTGGCGCGCGTTCTCGCGAAGCGCTTGCTGATGCCGGCCAAGCTCGCTGAACTTGCTGGGTTTTCCTAAAATATATTTGGCCAATTCATCGAGCAAACCGGTGTTTAACTCATTCGCGTCGTACACATATTCATTTACGGTTAACCCACTGAAGTTTTTAACCTGCAAAAAAATCTTCGCATTCTCGAAATCGGCGGAAAAGCGAAACGTCACGGGAATTTCATTCGCCACATTAAATATCGCACGCGCCACAATACCCCGGTCATTTTTGAATTCGGAACATTGGTATTTAAGATTGTTTTGCCAGAGATATTCTTTCAAGCTATCGATCTGGTTTGGCATGTGGCGCTCGAAGCTGATATTTTTCTCGGTCGCACACTTGAAACGAAACACCATCGTGTTGGCGAAATCCTTCTGCCCGATGCGGATCGAATCGACGCTTAAGGCATAGTCGCGCGGACGAAAGTCGTCGATCATGCCGAAGCCCTCGATCATGTAGGCGCGCTTGATATCTTGATTCAGCACGTTGAGCTGATCGGCCAGCTCGCGCAGGTAATGGTGAATTTCCTTGTACTTGGTTTGAACCAGCAGGAAATTTTGGCTGACCGCCGCCAGCTTGGACTGGGTCTGTGTCTGCTCTTGCAGTTTTTGGGCTTCCGCCTCTTTTTTTAGCTCGTCTAAAAATGCCATGCTCGCTTATCCCACATTTGAATTACTCAGGAGTCGAACGCATCCGCTGACCATTCTATGCCAACCCTGGGGGGAACAACACCTACTTTGCGGTAATGTGTCACTGCTTCTCATTAACGGCCTTGGCGGACATCGACTTTAATTGATTTTAACCTAAAGCAAATTCCGTTCCCAACCCCGGCAATACACCCCTATTCCGCGATGGACGCGGGTTTTGGCCTATGTTAAGGTGCGCAGGCTAGCGCCGGACCTGCCCGCCATTGGCATCTTCCCGGCCATCCACGACCAATTCCCGACATGCGCATCACCCATCACGGCCCCGCGCCGACGCAACGCAACGACTGGAAGACGATTCGCATCCTGCTGCCTTATCTCGCGGAGTTTCGCGGCCGGGTGGCGCTCGCGCTGATGCTGCTGGTTGCAGCCAAGCTGGCCAACGTCGCGGTGCCGCTCGCGCTGAAAGAAATCGTCGATTCGCTCGACCCGACCCAGGCCATGCTGACGCTGCCGGTCATGATGCTCTTGGCGTATGGCTTGTTGCGTTTCGCCAGCACGCTGTTCGGCGAATTGCGCGATGCGGTATTCGCCAAGGTCACGCAGCGCGCGATCCGCCGTGTGGCGCTCAAGGTATTCAGCCATCTGCACGCGCTCTCCCTGCGCTTTCATCTGGAACGCCAAACCGGCGGCGTGTCGCGCGACATCGAGCGCGGCACGCGCGGCATCGGTTTCCTGCTGAATTTCATGCTGTTCAACATCCTGCCGACCTTGATCGAGATCGGCCTGGTCGCGGCCATTCTGCTGCTCTACTACGACCCTTGGTTCGCGATCGTCACCTTCGTCACGCTTTCGGTGTATGTCGCCTTCACCCTGATCATAACCGAATGGCGCATGGTGTTCCGGCGCACCATGAACGATAGCGACTCCAAGGCCAATACCCGCGCCATCGATAGCCTGCTCAACTACGAGACGGTCAAATACTTCAGCAATGAAACCTATGAATCGCGGCGCTACGACGACAGCCTGCAAGTGTGGGAAAAAGCCGCGGTGCGCAATCAGACTTCGCTCGCCGCGCTGAATGCCGGGCAAAGCCTGATCGTCGCCCTCGGCGTCACCGTGCTCATGTTCCTGGCGGCGCATCACGTCACCCAGGGCACCATGACCCTGGGCGATCTGGTGCTGGTGAACGCCTACATGATCCAGATTTACCTGCCGCTGCATTTTCTGGGCTTTGTTTACCGCGAGATCAAGCATTCGCTGGCGGACATGGAAAAGATGTTTACCCTGCTCGCAGTCAACACCGAGGTGCAGGACAAGCCCGATGCCCAAGCACTGCAAATTTCCGGCGGCGTGATCCGCTTCGAGCAGGTGGATTTCCACTACGACCCCAAGCGCCAAATCCTGTTCGACCTGAGCTTCGAAATCCCCGCCGGACGCACGCTGGCGGTAGTGGGGTCGAGCGGCGCGGGTAAGTCCACGCTGTCCCGGCTTTTATTCCGCTTCTATGACGTGAGCGGCGGGCGCATCCTGATCGACGGCCAGGATATTCGCGATGTGACCCAAACCAGCCTGCGCGCCGCGATCGGCATCGTGCCGCAGGACACCGTGCTGTTCAACGACACGATCTATTACAACATCGCTTACGGCCGGCCCGGCGCCACGCGCGAGGAAATCCTGCAAGCCGCGAAGCATGCGCATATCCACGACTTTATCGAGTCGCTGCCGGACAAATACGAATCCATGGTCGGCGAGCGCGGCTTGAAGCTCTCCGGCGGCGAAAAGCAGCGCGTGGCGATCGCGCGCGCGATTCTGAAAAACCCGCATATTTTGATTTTCGACGAGGCGACCTCCGCCCTCGATTCCAAATCGGAAAAAGCCATCCAGGCCGAATTGAAGCAAATCTCCGAAAACCGCACCACGCTCATCATCGCGCACCGCCTCTCCACCGTCATTGAAGCGGATCAAATCCTGGTGCTCGATCACGGCCGCATCGCCGAAGTGGGCACGCATCGCGAATTGCTGGAAAAGAACGGCGTGTACGCCCATATGTGGGCATTGCAGCAACAAGAAGAGGCACATCCTCCCGCTGCCTTGGTGGAGTAACGCTAGAAAAAACGATTAACCAGCGCGCAGCCTACCCTCCGGGGTACGGGGGGCACGGGGAACACGGGGAGAACCAAAGACAAACGCGCTAGCAATCTTTCACCCGCTGGGGGCAAGGTTCAATCAAACAATATATGGGTTTCCCCGTGTGCCCCGTGTGCCCCGTGGTTCAAAGGTCTTTTTCAGTATCAAGCCACTTGGCGCAATTCGCGGCCCTGCCGCACGAGCGCCTCGAACGCCGCCGCCGGGAGCGGGCGGCTGAAATAGAAGCCCTGTATTTCGTCGCAGCCGATCTGCTCCAGATACTCTAGCTGGCCCAGGGTTTCGACGCCCTCCGCGATCACGCTGAGTTTGAGCTTGTGCGCCAGATCCACGATCACGCCGGCGATGACGGCGCCGTCCGCGCCGGTCGTGATGTCGCGCACGAACGATTGATCGACCTTCAGCGCGTGCAGGCAAAAATGCTGAAGATAACTCAGGCTGGAATAGCCGGTGCCGAAATCGTCCACCGAGATGCGCACCCCCATGTCAAACAGTTGCTTGAGCATGTCGCGCGCGACCTCGACGTTCTTCATCAGCAGGCTCTCCGTAATCTCCACTTCCAGCACGCCGCGATCTTGCAGGCCGCATTCCGCCATGATCTCGGCGATGCGTTGCGGCAAATTGGGTTCGCGGAACTGGCGCGCCGATAGGTTGACCGCGATGCGCAACGGCGGCAAACCAGACAACTGCCACGCCCGCAACTGGCGGCACGCGTCGCGCAGCACCCACTCGCCAATCGGCACGATCAACCCGGATTCCTCGGCGACCGGGATAAATTTGGCCGGCGGAATCATGCCTTTTTCCGGATGATTCCAGCGCAGCAGCGCTTCGGCGCCGATGATGCGGCCGCTCGCTATATCCACCTGCGGTTGATAATGCAGTACGAATTCCTGCTGCGCGATGGCGCGGCGTAAATCAGTTTCAATCGCCAAACGCTCTTGCGCCTGGGCATTCATCTCGGCGGTGTAAAACTGGAAGCCGTCGCGCCCCGCTTCTTTCGCGCGGTACATGGCGGTATCGGCGTTGCGCAATAAATGCTCCGCATCGGTATCATCCAGCGGGAAGATGGTGATGCCGAGGCTGGCGGTCACATGGAACTCCATTTCCCGCAGATATATCGGCTCGCTCACCGCGGTCAAAATTTTGCGCGATACGCCAAGCACATCGTCCACATGCTGGACGCCTTGCAGCAGGATCGTGAACTCATCTCCGCCCTGGCGCGCCACCACATCGTTGCGGCGCACGGCCGAGCTGATCCGCTGCGCGATCTCCCTGAGCAATTGGTCGCCCCAATCGTGGCCCAGGGTATCGTTGATATTCTTGAATCCATCCAGGTCGAGAAACACGACGGCGAGCAGGCACTCTTCCCGTTCCGCCTGAATCATGGCGCGGTTCAGCAGATCCAGAAACAGCGCCCGGTTGGGCAGCCCGGTCAGCGCGTCATGCGTGGCCTGGTGCAAAATGCGCGCTTCATAGGCCTTGCTTTCCCGGATATCGCGCACCGCCGTGATGGTGAATCGCCCTTCCTCCGTCACCAAGGGCCCCAAACTGATGTTCACCGGAATCTCCGTGCCGTCCTTGCACCGCGCGGTGAGGTCCTGGCGCGCGCCCATCGAACGCACTTCCGGCTGTGCTTGGTAACGCTCCATATCGCGCTGATGCGCCTCGCGCAGATGCACCGGCACCAGCACCTGGATCGATTGCCCCAGCAATTCGTCGCGCTGGTATCCGAACAGCTTTTCGGTGAAGGCATTCACCTTGACGATGATGCCGCGGCTATCGGTCACGATGATCGATTCCGAGGCCACTTGCATGACTTTTTCGTTTTGATTGAACGCGCGCTCGACCGAAGCCGCCATGTCATTAAAGGCGCGCTCGAGTTCGATCAGCTCGCCCGTGCCGCGCCCGACGCTCGCGCGGATCGTCATATCCCCGCGCTCGAATTTACGCGCGGCTTCAATCAACAAATGAATGCGCCGCTGCACCACCCTTTCCGTGGCAAACCACGCGAAGACGAAAATGGCCAGGGTGAGCAGGCCCAGCACCGCGAGCTGGCGCAGCAGGGCGCGATGGCTCTGCTCCAGCACTTGGGATTTGGCCAGGCTGGCGCTCACGTACACCGCCCCGCCGCCGGCGCTGCCCAGCGCACGGTCAAAGGCGAACAGCCGCTCTTTCCCCCCCGCGCCGATGCCCTCGCCGGTGCCGCCGGCGCTGCCCGCGCGAATGGCTTGGTTAATCTTGGGAATAGGGTTCGGCTTGCCCACGCGCCCGGCCTCCTGGGGAAACCGGGCCAACACCACGCCTTGCGCATCCATGATGCTGAACATCATGCCCACCGGCAATTTCGCCTCGGCCAGCAGACGCTCCAGCCAGCCCACCTCAATCGCTACAAAGACTACCCGTGAAGGGTGCGGCGATGCTTCCGGGATGGGCGTTGCCACCACCAGCACGGGCCGGCCGCTGAGGCGGCCGATGATATAGTCGCCGACCGCGAAATGCCGCAGACGCACCGCCTCCCGAAACCATTTGCGGTAGGCGAAATTCTCCGGGGCGCTGTTCAGGGCATCGCATAACAGCGTACCGGCGCCATCCGTGACGCCGATGTTGGCATAGCCTTGGCTGTTCAGGTGCGCGTTTTTCAGCCGCGCCCGGCAGTGCGCCGGGGCAGCCTCGGCCACCTCCGGCATCGCCGCGAGGACTTGCAGAAACCCCTGCGCGCCGGCAATGGCTTCGCGTTGCCCGCTGGAAATAATTTGAGTGAGATACAGCATGTGCTGTTGCGATGCTTCGACAGCAAGTTTCCGCTCGCTGAAAGCATGCTCCACCGTGACCCCTAGCCAAGGCAGCACGGCAGCGGAAATAAGCAGCAGCACCCGTAGGCGCAGGCTGGAAGTTTGTAAACGGCTCAATAACATTTTGCTTGCCGGATAAGGGCCTATGACGATGCAGCTTACCCATCTGTTTGATTCGAAATTGGATTAGCGGCTTAAAAAAACGGTTCTTTAAGGCTTTTTCCTAACCTTGGCCCCAGTGCGCAACGCTGGCCGCCCAGCCCGGAATTGACGCGGCTCGCCCTTCCTGCCGCCGACATCGCCGAGAAGCGCGGCGCCGTAATCCCGGCATCCCCTGCCGCCCCTTGCCCCCGCT
>MEQN01000147.1:1238-1380 GCA_001770235.1 Betaproteobacteria bacterium RBG_16_58_11 | reverse complement strand
CATCGTTATAATCTGACGTTGTCATTACCTCGCCGCATCCTTGGCTCCCAATAAGCATTCACTTCCCGACAGGACACCCATGAACCTCCCGCTCGACCCCGCCGCCCTGCTGTCGGCGTTCGCCAGCGCTTTTAGTCAAAGC
>MEQN01000147.1:347-926 GCA_001770235.1 Betaproteobacteria bacterium RBG_16_58_11 | reverse complement strand
ACCGCATCTTCCAGGAAATCTCCGCCAAGGACGCCGTGCTCAACATCGTGCGCGAACACCAGGCCAACGCCATCCTCGCCGATTCCCTGGACATCGACGACCGCACATCCCGCGATTACCCGGCCCAAGCCCTCATCAGCCAGCTTGACGAATCCTACGCCGATTTCTGCAAACGCAAGTTCGCGGATGAGGGTATAAATTTCTACTTTGCCCATGGCGATGGCGGTGAGCGCCCTAAGATCACCCTGGTGCTGTTCGACGACAACGCCCAGTTGCCCGAGAACCCCGCAGGCACCGTGCGCTACCACCGCGCCGACGGCACGGAAGATCGCGACAGCATCACCGCCTGGCACAACGAACGCCAGCTCGTTCCCGGCGGCGTCTATCGCGCCAGTCCCGACTACAAGCCGGTCACCGTTAACCATCAACAAGAACAAAGCCGCCTGAATCAAGGCGAAACCGGCAATGCCATGGCCGCCAGCCTGGAAGATTATCGGTTTGAATCGCCGCACTACGGCAAGACCACCGAAGACTATGCACGCTATACAACACTGCGCATGCAAGCACACGAATATGCGG
>MEQN01000147.1:0-205 GCA_001770235.1 Betaproteobacteria bacterium RBG_16_58_11 | reverse complement strand
GCCGGGGGAGCTGGTGAGCAGTGAGCAGGGAGCGGGAAGCGGTGAGTTGGCGCTGGCGCGGCTTTTACCGCTTACTGCTCCCCGCTCACCGCTCACCAGTTCTTCACCGCTCACCGCTTCCCGCTCACCGTTCACCAACACCTTCACCGCCACCCGCAACGTCGTTCCCATCATTCCTAAAGTTATTCCCGCACCAATCGCCCCG
>MEQN01000146.1:9041-9290 GCA_001770235.1 Betaproteobacteria bacterium RBG_16_58_11 | reverse complement strand
GGATTGGCGGTCAAACTCGCCTCCATCCTCGGCCCCATGACCTACGGCGCGGTAGTTTGGATCACCGCAGGCAATCACCGGATGGGCATGTTGCTTACCGGAATATATTTTGTGATCGGGCTGATCGTGCTGGCGGCAATTGACGTAAAACGCGGGCGGCGCGCGGCGTTGAAGCGTCAGCCTTGAATCCGCAAGGACAAATCAATAGCGCGTACATGTTTGGTCAGGCCGCCGATAGAGATGCGCGTC
>MEQN01000146.1:2014-8991 GCA_001770235.1 Betaproteobacteria bacterium RBG_16_58_11 | reverse complement strand
TCGCACGCTGATTGGTTAAGCGTACCGCCTCGCGCATTTGCTCAATGCTAAAGTTATCCAGCAGAATCAGTTTAGCGCCGGCATCGAGCGCTTGTTGCAGCTCATCGATTGACTCCACTTCAATTTGAATCGAGACGCCAGTGTCGGCTTGGCGCTGGGCTGCATCCAGCGCAGCCTGTACGCCGCCGGCAGCAGCGATATGATTTTCCTTGATCAGGATACCGTCGAATAGGCCAATGCGCTGGTTCATCCCGCCCCCCATTTTGACCGCATATTTTTGCGCGATGCGCAGGCCGGGCAGGGTTTTGCGCGTATCCATGATCTGCGCATGCGTGCCGGCCACGGCATCGACATAAAGCCGGGTGGTCGTCGCGACAGCGGACAGTGTTTGCAAGAAATTCAGCGCAGATCGCTCGGCGCTGAGCAGGGCGCGGGTGTTGCCGTGTATCTCGCACAGCGTGGCATTAGCTTGCACGCGGTCGCCTTCATTAGCGCGCCAGATTATATTCACTAGAGGGTTGAGCGCTTGAAAGCAAGCATCAAACCAGGGCTTGCCACATAATATTGCCTGCTCACGTGTGATGAGCGTGGCGCGGGTTAACTGGTCAGCGGGGATGAGTTGCGCGGTCAGATCACCGCTGCCGAGGTCTTCCGCCAGCGCGGCGGTGACATTGGCTTTTATCGCGTGCGCGATGTCGGAATCGTTCATGTGGAAATTGTAGCGTATTGCCTGATAGATAAGCATATCAGGCTGGCCACAATCAGCGACAGCAGCGAATCAGGCCGAAATTTCGATCGATTCGAAAGCCGGCTCGTCGCGCCGGTCCGCGACACAGCGCCGATCCACCCAGCCGCGGATGCGCCGATCCAAATCGCTGCGGCGGTCTTGGCGCACCGCGAAGCGCCGATCCAAGTTATTTGCGGCGGCGCGGTGGCGTAAATAACGGCGCTCGGATAAATCTCGGCGTTCCCTGTGGATGTGTCGCCGCTCATCGGCATCGCGGCGTGCGTGCTCGGCCCGTACGCTGGCGCGTTCAGCCAGTTTTTTGATGAAATTCAGCACGTCATCTTCGTGATACAGAATGACTTCTCCTTGCTGCAGGAATGGAATGACCGGGCTATAGCGCCGATCGATTTCAAGCCATTCCGCTGCATTGCGCTGATTCATGAAACGTTGGAGCAAGCCAATCGTTTGGTGGCTGGTGAGCATTTTTCTGTGGCCGGTTTTGTCCATACAACTATAAAACAGGAGGCTAAAATCTTGTCGGCCTTATTTTAAGCGCCATCCAGTAAATTGCAAGGTTTATGGAAGAAAAAAGCTAAGATGCCGACATTAGACAATAGGTAATTGTTGAGAAAAACCAAGTTAAACAATCCAAATATATACGATAAAAATAGCGATAATAGACAAATATAAATAATACGAACAGCATGTTAAAAGTTTAAATAGATAATAATATGCATATTTGTGCTTTTCAGGGAATTATCCTCACAATTCGGCCAGGAGCCGGTCGATCAAGCGCGCCGCTTGCCCGCCATAGCCGCCGCCAAACAGGTTGAAATGATTGAGGATGTGATACAGATTGTACAAATCTTTGCGTGTGGCATATCCCGCGTCCAGGGGATAGGCTGCCGCATAGGCGGCGTAGAAGGGCGGCGGGAAGCCGCCGAATAGTTCGGTCATGGCGAGATCCGCTTCGCGGTCGCCGTAATACAGTGCCGGATCGAATATCACCGGCTTGCCTTGCGGGTCTTCACCCCAGTTGCCACCCCACAAATCACCATGCAGCAGCGCAGGGTGCGGTTGATAGCTCGTGAAAAAATCCGGCAGGCGATTGATCAGCTTTTCTCCTTTAGCTTGCAGGGGATAGCCATTCCGCGCCGCCAGATCGAGTTGAAAGCGCAGCCGGTGTTCGCCATAAAAGTGGATCCAATCTTCGCGCCATGTGTTGATCTGCGACGTGGCGCCAATGGTGTTGTCGATATCCCAACCATAACGTGATGTGGTCACGCGGTGCATGGCCGCGAGCTGTTCGCCCAGGAATGCTGCGCTCCGTCCGCTGCCATTTTCCATTTCGATGAATTCCAGCACTAAATAGCTGTTGCCGTCGGCCACGCCATGGCAGATTGGGTGTGGCGCGCGGAGGGTGCGGCTGGCGAGGATGGCTTGCAGCCCAGCGGCTTCCGCCGCGAACATGGCGGCTTTGTCGAGCGTGTTGGTTTTGACGAAATAACGTTGCCGGCCATCTTCCACGACATACGCGCTATTGATGCAGCCGCCACTCACGCTGTGCTGGCGGCGTGCCTGGAATGGCGCGCCGGTGGCGTCGGTGATGTGTTGGGATAGGTCAGTCCACAGCGGCATGAGGCTGATGTTAGCATGCGGGTATTGCTTCTAATACCGGATGCAATTTAAGCTACGAATACTGAAAATCATGGAGAGTGTCATGCGAACGATCGTCGCCGCAAGCTTGCTAATATTGGTTTCCACCCTGGCGCAAGCCGCGTCCTTGCCCGCGCCCAAGGTGCAAAAAATAAACGAGCGGGTGTATGCGCTGCTCGGCCCGATGGAATTGCCCAATAAAAGCAACCAGGGCTATATGGTGAACGCAACCGTCATCATCGGCGAAAAGGGCGTCATCCTGGTCGATACCGGTTTTACCGATGAAATCGGCAAGCACCTGGCCAAGGCGATCGCCAAGCTGACGCCGAAGCCGGTGACGCACATCATCAACACCCATCATCACGGCGATCACACGCTCGGCAACATCGCGTTCAAAGGCGCCGAGGTGATCAGCACCCAACAATGCAAAGAACTGGTGGAGAAGACCGGCTACGAGTGGATCGACATGGTGCAGACCCTGAGCGGCAGCAAATTTCCCAACACCAAGCCGGTGCCCGCCAACGTGACGGTCGCGCAGGATACGCGCACCGAACGCATGATCGATGGCGTGAAGATCGTGCTGTGGGCGCCCAAGGGCTCGCATACGCCCGGCGATCTCATCGTGTATTTGCCGGACGACAAAGTGTTGATGGGCGGCGATATCCTGGTCAATCACATCACTCCGAATTTCCGCGACGGCCATGTTAAAACCTGGATCGGCACCCTGGATGAGATTCAAAAAACCGATGCCAAAACCATTGTGCCCGGCCATGGCCCGCTCATGAGCAAAGCCGACGTGGCGGCCATGCACAAACGCATGGCGAGTTTGTATGCGGGGGTGGAAGCGGGTTACAAAAAAGGTTTGAGTGACGCCGAGATTCGCAAGACGCTAGACCTGTCGCAATGGAAAAAACTGCATCATTTCGAAGACCAAATGGGCGGCAATATCAACCGTGCCTATCTTGAAGTGGAAGCGGCAAATTTTTAAGTGCGCGGCGTCACCAACAAGCCGTGGCGCGCGAGCAGGTTGATCGTGGGGCGGAGGTTCTGCGCGACAAATTCCAGGCGCACCGGATTGTTGTGCGCCAGCGCGCGCCATTGGCGGCCGGGCGTGAGCCCCGCCAGTTCATAGACATCGGCGCGCGGCAGATAAAAAGCGCGCACAAATTGCGCGATCAATGCCCGTACCCAAGCTGAAAGCAGCTTGCGCGTGAGCGGCGCGGTGTGTTCCAGCCCCCGTTCCAATTCGCCACGGGCGCGAGCGATATGGCGCGCCTCGTCGATGATGTGCAGCCGACACATATCCTTGATCAAGGGATTGACCGTGTCGCCATTGGCACGCACATAGCGGTTCAGCCGGTCGGGCACTTCCTCCCCAATCACCACCGCCAAGCAAAACAAGCGCGAATGCATCGGCGCATGGCGTCCAAGAAAATCCGCCAGCCACGGCCGCTGGAAGCTATTCGCCGGCAAATGCAGACCGCTCTTTTCCATCAGCTTCAGAAACATCAAGCTATGTCCAGCCTCCTCGCGAATCTCATGCAAGCAGTAAGCGTATTCCGCCAACGATTCGGTGTGCTTGAGTGCCTTACTCAGCCGTTCGACAAAAAGGCCCTCCAGCCACAACCCGGCCTGGATGAAATTCACAAACTCATATTGCGATAAGCGGCGTTTAACTTGCTCATCCTGGCGTTCAAACGCAGGCAATCCAGCAAGCGAAAGCGCTGCGGGCGGCAGCCAGAAATCACCCAGATTCAACTCATCCCAATTCAAGCGCGAGAGCGGGTCGTGATACGGCTCACTGTTGACGCTGAGTTGTTTGAGTAGCGGGAGATCGGCGTTGGTCATGGAGTGTAAAGGGTTGCGTATTTTTGAAAATTTTACCATGCGATCAATAAGCTAGCGTCATTTAGCTTGTCCGAAAAGCGGTAATAGTTTATCCTTGCCGCCTTTCCGGAGAGGTGGATGAGCGGTTTAAGTCGCACGCCTGGAAAGCGTGTTTAGGATAATATCCTAACGCGGGTTCGAATCCCGCCCTCTCCGCCAATAAACAAACCGACCGCGTGGTCGGTTTTTTTATTGGCGGAGAGGGCGGGTAAGAGAAGCCGCCGGTTCGACTAGCCGAGCACTGCTCGGCTGGACGCGCGCAGCGCGGTCTTTCGCCGCCAACGAGCGGCGAAAGATGGCTGGATCGCCGTAAGGCGAGACGGACACAATCCCGCCCGGACAAGTTGACTACCATGCAGTTGTTGCAGTGAGCGCAGGGCGTGGCGGGTGTGAGCTCTGCCCGGTCTGCAGCCCAGAAGCTTGCGAATGGGAACTGCGCGCCTATTTTCATAGGCCGCTTGCTCGATGGCGGCAATGGACGACCCATAGAGGTGATTGCCGTCAGGGTTTCTCGGGCTCATGCATCCAGGCGGGGATGTCTCGTTGGCTGTGCAGCACTCGCCATACGTCAATATGATCCTCGCGTTCGACGTAGAAGACCAAATGGGAGTAGCGCTTCAAGGGCCAGGAGCGTAGCCCCGGGATTTCCAACTCGTGGCCGTAGCGCGGAGAGCCGGTCGCTGGATGGCGGCTGATATGAAGGTACGCTTGCTGCAAGGCATTGATGAAGCCGATGGCAGATGGTTCGGAGCCCTCGTTTAGATAGTACGCGATTGCCTCATCTATATCCCGGTTGGCCAGTTCGCGAGGAATGACCGGCTTGGCTTTCACCCGCGGGCATGCCGGCGGACGCGATCGCGCAGGCTATCGAAGTAGGCGCTGGTGGCCTCGGCGGCGGGAGCGGAAGCGGCTCCTTGGAGCAGGAGGTCGCGCAGGTGCAGCCGATCCTGGTCTTTGCGGATCAACTCGCGCACGTACTCGCTGCTAGTGCCGTAGCCTCGGTTTGCGACCTGCTCATCCACGAAGGTCTTTAGGGAATCGGGCAAGGAAATGTTCATCGTGCTCATATTTAAATACTAGCTTCATTGGCAAAAATTGGCAAGATTGGCTTCAAGCGCCCTCTGCTGGACACAAGCCTGGGCGACTTATATAATGTACTCACATCTGTAACCACATTGTGAGGCAAGCATGGCAGCCACTGTCGAAACACACACCGAGCAATACGGCGGCAAAGTCACGCCGGTCGGAAATTCCAAGGGTATCCGCTTGGATGCCGCTTTCTTCAAGGCGCATCCCGAGTTCAACGGTGAAGTGCGCGCCACGGTATTGGCCGATGGTCAGGTTTTGTTATCGGCGAAGGGAATGCGCCGATCATCAAAGAATGACGATGCCGATCCAGTCATGCTGGGTTTTTTGCATTTCCTTGAGAAGCAGATGGCCGAACACCCGGAGTTGATTGAACCGGTGGATCGCGAGCAGCTTGCCCGCATCGGCAAGCTGGTCGAAGGCGTCGATGTCGAGTAAGGCTGCGTAATGATCATCAATGGCTGGCAGCTTTTTTACTTCACGCTGTTCAAGGCCGCGCTGGACGAGCTGGAGCAAACCGTCGCCAAGCTTGCCCGGCAACAACCCTCGAAATATAAGTCCCACCCCAAAACGCGACTGCTGGCATCGGTGTACAAGGCCATTACACAAAGCGTTCCCACCGATCCGGATCATGCCGATTTCCGCCTGGGGAAAACGCTTGGCGCGGAATATGCCAATTGGCGGCGCGTAAAGAAAGGCATGCCGGACCGTTACCGGCTCTTTTTCCGTTTTGCCTCGAAACCGGTGCAATTGATCGTGTACGTCTGGTTCAACGACGAAGACACTCTGCGCAAGGCGGGTTCCAAGACCGATGTGTATGAAGCCTTCAAACGCATGCTCGCGCGAGGTGAAGTACCGTCCTCGATCCAAGCGCTTCTGGCCGAGAGCCGGGTGCTCTGATCTCTCCGCAGCGCATGACGATCGATCCCACCGGCGCGACCTGCTGGAAATTCTGGGTGACCGCTATAACCTGCGCGCCACGCTGATCACCAGCCAATTTCTGGTCATGCACTGGCACGAAGCGGTAGGCGATCCGACGTTGGCTGACGCCATCTTGGATCGGGTGGTGCACAACCCTCAAACCTGCGTCGCGTCGCTCCGACTGACCCGGCCGAATGGTCGTGGAATCAGTGGCCGGATGTTGCTGGAATGGGTGGCCGAATGGCGTGGAATGCGCAGTCAGTCGGGCTTGGTGCTGATAACCACCTTGCCCGACGCTTTGCCTGATACCGTCAGGCAGCGGTAATGCTTTTCTCGATCACGTCTGAAACCCAAGCGTTCAAGCTCTTCCCACGGGACTCCGCGACCATCGCAGCGCGTGCGTGCAATCCTGGGTCAAGTCGCAGGCGGAACTGCCCGGAATAGGGGCGGTTCGGTTCCTCCCCGAGTTTTTTGCAGGTTTTCAGGTAATCCTCTACAGCCTCTTCGAAGGCTGTGCGCAGCTCGACAACGCTTTCGCCGTGGAAGCCGATCACGTCCCGAATGCCGGCGATGTGGCCAATAAAGCAGCCGTCTTCTTCGCTATATTCGACGCGGGCCGCAAAGCCTTTGTGGGTCATCGTGTTCATGGTTTCACTCCAAAATTTTCAAGATACTGCCTAGCATCGCGCACCTGGTAAGG
>MEQN01000146.1:1301-1970 GCA_001770235.1 Betaproteobacteria bacterium RBG_16_58_11 | reverse complement strand
GCCCATCCTTTTCAAATCGCACACGCGAACCATTTCCCTCAATCACTTGGCACCCGATTGCAACCAGAAGCGCCTCGATTCGCCGCCACTCCAACGTCTTTGAAACAGGATCGGCATAGATGGCGGCCAATGTCTTCCGGTGCGTTGCGTTCATGTTTAAATGGTATCAAATAATGGAACCATGTCAAGCCCTATTCTTGCGTTTGGTTTTGGCCTCGTTGAGGGCATCGCACTGACAAATCACATCATCACGCGGCAGCTTTATCGCGGGCTCTTTGTGTTTTGCCGGTCGCAACACGGCGTTTCTTCGCGGGCGCTATTTCCTGGCCAAGATGTTCGATGATCACAGGCGGGCGGTTGGGGAAGCGCGCTACCAGTTCAAGTTCGCCACCCATTGCCTCGATGTAGCGGCGCATGGTGGAAAGCAGCAGGTCGCTACGGCGCTCGATGCGGGAAATTGTCTCCTGCCCCACGCCAAGGCTTGCCGCCAGGTCTTGCTGGGTGCGCTCAACTGCCTGGCGCAAGTCCTTGAGCGTCGCCAGTTCAGCCACGCGCTGCTCGATCTTCTTGCGCCGCTTGGCTGGCAGCGTGGCTAGTACGTCATCAAGATTTTTTGCCATGGTTCTTCTCCTTTCCTGAGCTTTTTACACCGGCAGCCTTGAACGCAGC
>MEQN01000146.1:0-1291 GCA_001770235.1 Betaproteobacteria bacterium RBG_16_58_11 | reverse complement strand
TCAAATCGTTCGTCGGCGGTAGCAATCAGCTTTTTGTAAAACCGCCGCTGATCCGCGCCGCACTGTATGCCACTCACGAGCAGAATCGCCACGCGTTCCGGGTCGAAAGCAAAAGCCCCCCGCCGCCCGCCCAAGCGAAGCGCATCTCTTTCATGTTGGTGTGCTTCGAGCCTTTGAGCGTGTCCACCGTCGGCCTGCCGAGATGTGGGCCGAATTCCTGAAGCAAGCGGGCATGGGCGAGCAATTCATCCTGGAGCGCCTCATCCATAGCCTGAAACTCGGCAAGAAAGTCATCGTGGAAAAGAACGCGCCAAGGCATGGGGAAATTATGCATTTAAAGACATATTATTGCAATGGGGGCGAACCTGGAGCGGGGGATATTACCCGTCGCGTTGCTACCATGTTATCGCTAGTCTTCTCGGGAGGTATTGTTGCGCAGGTTGATTGCTGCCTCAAGCAAGGTCTTTCGTTGGCTATCTGCCAATGCGGTGTAAATCAGCATGATTTCCGCCAGCCTATCGTCATTGCAGTAAAAGTAGGCGGCAGGAACCCCCAAGGCCTTGGCAATTTTCACCGCCAGAGGAAAGGGCGGCTCATGGACACCAGTTTCGTAACGGCTCATTCGAGCACTGCTGCATCCCTCATCTAATCCGATCTTTACTCCCAGCCGATCTTGAGCAATGTCTGCACGTAGCCGGGCCTCTCGCAGGCGGCGGCCAAATACAGTTTGTACGGGAGGAGACTTGGACATCCTCCGATATTCGTAGAATCGCTTTGTTTAAGCTCTACGATAAACGTAGAATAAGCGGCAAACAGGAAGTGAACGACATGCCGTTTCTCGATTGGGTGAACAAAGCGCAGGCTGTGAGCAGTGCCGCCGATGTGCCTTACCACCTGCTGCAATTTGAATCCGCTCATGGCGACGCCGGCGCGGAAAACTTGCTGATTCAGGGCGACAACCTCAAGGCGCTGAAAGCGCTGCTGCCTTTCTACCGGGGGCAGGTGAAGTGCATCTTCATCGACCCGCCGTACAACACCCAATCCGCCTTCGAGCACTACGATGACAAGTTGGAGCACTCGCAGTGGCTGTCGATGATGTATCCGCGCCTCGTGTTATTGAGGGAATTACTGTCCGCTCAAGGATTCATTGTCGTCCATATTGACGATGCTGAAAGTCACTATGTCAAAGCTCTACTGGACGAAGTCTTTGGCCGATCAAATTATGAAATGTCGATATATATTCAGGTTCGATACCAGTCAAAAACGCTCAAATCTGATATGGCGTATCACA
>MEQN01000145.1:7817-8029 GCA_001770235.1 Betaproteobacteria bacterium RBG_16_58_11 | reverse complement strand
GTTGGTACAGAGAACCCCACATTGCCGACCACCTGCGTATTCTGTTGGACCTCAATCGTGAAATACACTAAGTTATCGACCACCTTTAGCATAGAGGTCTGATTGTTCAACACCATGAGCTTGGGGCTGGACAAAACGCGCGCATCACCAAAAGAATCAAGCAACTTAACCGCAGCTTTTAAATCGCTTGGTCCATTTTGCTACGTGAGCGT
>MEQN01000145.1:6252-7792 GCA_001770235.1 Betaproteobacteria bacterium RBG_16_58_11 | reverse complement strand
AAATTAGTAACTGGCGTAAAGCTGAAACCCGTCGCACCCGCACCCAATGCAATCAGGCGTGTCCAATCAATGCCTGCCAGGAATTCATCTTTTAACGTTACTTCAACAATCGTAGCCTCGATCAGAACCTGCCGATTCGCGGAGTTGATTACTCCGTCCAAATATTGTTCCACCACCTTATGCTGCGCTTCCGTTGCCAATACGAGCACTGTGCCTGTATTGGGATTCACGATAACCTCATCGTTGTTTTGGTCGAGCGGTACTTGTGCACCCTGACCAAATACCGAATTAAAGAGTTGCGGCGCGGCTTGGCCAGCGCGGGCAACGGCATTAGCCTGCTGTAAGCGTTCCTCACGCGCGCTGCGTATGGCTTCGACCCGCGCGTTCTTGTCCTCGGACGATTGACTGACCGAGCGCGTGGATTTCAACATATTGCGGATATTTGCCGCGAGCACGTCCCAAAATTCATTATTAGAAGTGCTCGTCACCGTGGTGGATGAGCTATTGCCCGCACCACCGCCCGATGCACTACTGCTGCCCGAAGTCCCACCGGAACCCGTGGTGGCGACTTGTGCAGACACACCAATACTGGAAGTCGTTTTGCGCGACAAATTCACGTAGTCCACACGATACGATTTGAGATAAGGCGAATCCGGTGTGACAACCAGCGTATTGCCTTCCAGCTTGTAGCGAATATTCACCTGGTAGGCGATGCGGTCGAGAATCGCCGGCAGGGTTTCGTTGATCGCATTCAAGGTCACCACGCCTTGGATGTTGGGGTGTACATCGATGTTGAGCTTGGAGTCGCGCGCGAGGGAAAACAATAGCTCCTTCGCGGGCACTTCGGTCACCACCACGTTATAGGTGATCGGCTTGGCTTGCACTTTGGGCGGCGGCAATTGCGTGGGCACTTGCACCGGGGCGGGGATAGCGCTCGCCACTTGGGCGGGGGGGGGTAGGGAAATATGGCCTTGCGATTGCGCGATGCGCGGCTCTTGTGCACAACCGCTAAGCGCGGCCAGGGCGCTGAGAAGCGCGTATCGAAACCAAATAAAAGAAGCTGCTTTCAACATTATCCTTTGCGCTTAGGGCGCCGCACCGATCTCGGCGCGCATGCCTTGCACGGTGCGCAAGTAGGGGCGCTGCGCTTGCAGCTTGGCCGGCAGTTGCGCGAGCGCGGCATTGGCTGCGGCGCGATTCGGGTAACTGCCGTAAATCACGCTATACGCAGGCTTGCCACCCGCCTTGGTACGGTACACAAAAACCTGCGCGATATCAACGCTTTTGCCCAACTCGGCGAGGTAGTTTTCGAGCCGCTTCCGATCCCCCGCACCCAAGAGTTGGACATGGATGCCGACCGACTCCGGCGGGGTGTTGGCCAGCCATTGTTCGGTCGCGGCCAGCCGCGTATCGACGAGATCTTTAGTTTGTTCTGCGATAGCAGTGGGTTGCAGCGCAGGCGTAGCCGGCATTGCGGCGGCTAGGGCCGGCGCGGGTGGCGGCACCGTAGCGGTTTTAAACAGCGGCGGCAACGCTATGC
>MEQN01000145.1:4793-6241 GCA_001770235.1 Betaproteobacteria bacterium RBG_16_58_11 | reverse complement strand
CCCAGCAAAAGCAGCCCGATAGCTGCCAAACCAAGGCCCCAGAGCTTGCGCGGCACGATGTCGGTGAACTCGGAATCCTGCGCCGCCGCTAATACATGGCGCGCGGAGATGTCGTGCTTTTGCTCGGTGTAAGCGGCGAGTAGCGCTTTGTCGGCGATGATATTAACGCGGCGCGTAAGGCCAATGGAGGCGCGTGCAATTTCGCGCACCGCGCCCACGCTGAACACATCCGGGCCTTTGTAACCGGCTTGGCGCATGCGGAAATCGAGATACGCACGGATATCAGTGGTGTTGAGCGGATCGAGGCGAAAGCTGTGGGTGATGCGCTCTTTCAATTGCCGGATGGCGGGCTCGGCAAGGATCTCATCCAACTCGGGCTGCCCGAACAACACGATCTGCAATAGCTTGTGATGCTGCGTTTCCAGATTGGAGAGCAGGCGAATTTCTTCCAGCGTCGCAATCGGCGTGGCCTGCGCTTCCTCGACGAAAATCACGACTTGTTTGCCGTCGCTGTGGCGCTGCACCAGATACGCTTGCAGCAACTGCATCACTTGCTGGCGGCTGGCGTCTTTCGGTATATCCAAATGCATATCAAAGGCGATGGCGTGCAAAATCTCGCCCGGTTCCACGCTGGGGTTGGCGAGGTAGATTGTCTCCACCGTATCCGGCAGGCTCGCCTCCAGCATGCGGCACAGCATGGTCTTGCCGCTACCGACTTCGCCCGTGACTTTGATGATGCCCTCGCCTTGGGTGATGGCGTAGACCAGGGCATCGAGGATGGGGCCGCGATTACCGCCAGGGAAAAAGAACGCCGTGTTGGGCGTGATTTTGAATGGGGGTTGGGAGAGGCCGAAGTGCTCGTAATACACGGGGCGTTATCCTAAAAGCCAATCAATGTCGAACGGTTGCCTATTCATCCGTGGTGATTTGATAGGCCTGCATACGGCTATACAAGGTGGTGCGATTCACGCCCAAGAGCTTCGCCGCTTGGCTGAGATTGCCATGGGTGATTTTGAGCGCCGCCTCGACATAGCCCTGCTCCCATTGCTTGAGCGTTTGATCCAAATTGAAATTGGTCTGGCTTTGCAGATGCTTCTTGGCCATTTCCTCCAGCGATTTTTGATCGGAGGGAATGTCGAATCCGGACGGCGTGTAGATATCGGTATCGAGCTCATCTTCTAATTGCGCAGTTGTGACAGCCTGCCCGGCGTATTTGGTGGTGAGGCGAATCACGATGTTGCGCAGCTCGCGCACATTGCCGGGGAAGTGGTAACCCATCCAGCGCGCCAGGGCGTTCTTGTCCAGCTCGAACGGCTTTACATTGGCTTGCTTGGCGTAGAACGCACGGAAGTGTTGCAACAGCCCGCTCTTGTCATCATTCAACTCGCGCAGCGGCGGCACGCTTACGGTAAACACACTCAAGCGGTGATACAGATCAGCGCGGAAAC
>MEQN01000145.1:3312-4734 GCA_001770235.1 Betaproteobacteria bacterium RBG_16_58_11 | reverse complement strand
GGCGGGTTTGGGTTTCGCCCACGCGCTGGAATTCCCCATTCTCCAACACGCGCAATAATTTCGCTTGCAGTTCGAACGGCAACTCGCCGATCTCATCTAAAAACAGCGTGCCGTCGTTCGCATCTTCAAAATAACCAGAGCGCGCGGTATTGGCGCCGGTGAACGCACCCTTGCTGTAACCGAACAGCGTCGGCTCGACCAAGGTGGGCGAGATCGCAGCGCAGTTGAGCGCGAGAAACGGTTTCTTGGCGCGGCTGCCCATGCGGTGAAAACAACTCGCGACCAACTCCTTGCCGCTGCCTGATTCGCCTTCGATCAAAACTGGGAATGGCGAATCGGCAAATTGCGCGATTTGCTGGCGCAGCTTCAACACCGCCGGGCTATCGCCGACGATGCCACAGCTCGTATCGGCCGCGGCTTCGGTCGAGGCCGCCACTTCCGCGTTGCGCGCTTGCAGTGCGCTGGTCAGATGTTTGCGCAGCGTCTCCGGATCGCAAGGCTTGGCGATGAAATCGATCGCCCCCAGAGTGCGCGCATGACGCGCATTGGTTTCGTCGTTCTGGCCCGACAGCACTAAAATTTTGATGGTCGCGGAATAAGCCAGCAACTCGGAAATGAGGCGAAAACCCTCGTCCGGCAGGTGTTGCAGCGGCGGCAGGCCCAGATCGACCAGGGCAAGTTGCGGCGGGGTGTCGAGGCTGGCAAGCACGGTTTGCGCTTTGGCGCGCGAGTCGGCGACATGCACTTCAAAGAACTTATCGAGCACGAAACTCAGGGTGTCGGTGATCAGCGGATCGTCATCGACGATCAACAGGCTGGGCTTGTCTACGGATATCGCCATATCTTGTTTACCCCTTAGCGCGAGCCGGTGTCGAAGAATCGACATTGTGCCAGAGATGGCGCTGGCATGCTATCGATAGTAGGAGGCAAGGGGCCACCCACTACGTTGACTACTGCACCAAATGCAATTGTGTGGCGGGCAGTACCTCCACATTCGGGGCTAAGGGATATCTTTCTTTGCCTGGGTAGATGACATAAGCACGCACCTCGCCCAAATCCGCCAGCGCCGACCAGAAGCCCTTGCTTGGCCGCGGGTCAAGTGAATGCTTCACCTCGATGGCAATGCGTTCATTCGCTCTTTCCAGCACCAAGTCGATTTCCGCACCCGCACTGGTGCGGTAAAAACTCGCTTGCCAAGCGCTGGGCATTGTATCCAGCACCTGCTCAATGACCCAGCCCTCCCACGAGGCGCCGACGATCGGATGCCCGAGCAAATCGTCCATTTCCGGCAGATGCAGCAGCGCATGCAAAATCCCGCTATCGCGCAAATAGACCTTGGGGCTTTTGACTAGCCGTTTTTTGGTATTAGCGTGATACGGCGGGAGTTGGCGCACGATGAACGTATCTTGCAGAATATCCAGA
>MEQN01000145.1:2339-3284 GCA_001770235.1 Betaproteobacteria bacterium RBG_16_58_11 | reverse complement strand
CCAGCCCGGCGGCGATCTTAGCACCGTTCCACAATTGCCCGTGGCAATGCGCGAGCATGGTCCAAAAACGGCGCAACGCGGCGGCGGGAACGCGCAATCCCAGTTGGGGAATATCGCGCTCCAGATAGGTTTGGATGAAAGCTTCGCGCCAACGGAATGAATCGTGCTCATGCTGCGCCAGATAGCTTAATGGAAAGCCGCCGCGCAGCCATAGCCGATTCAAATTTGCAGCCGTGGGGTTGATTTCGGCCAAGCTAAACGGGCTTAATTCGTGATAAACAATACGTCCTGCCAGACTTTCCGATGCTTGGCGCGTGAGATCGGGCGCGGCTGAGCCCAACAGCAAGAAGCGCCCTTTTTTTTTGCTCGTATCCACCAAAGCGCGCAACAGCGGAAACACGTCCGGGCGGCGCTGCACCTCGTCCAAAATAATCAATTTATCCGTATGGCGGCCAAAATAAAGCTCGGCATCTTCCAGCTTCGCCAGATCGGAGGGTTTCTCCAGGTCGAGATAAAGGCTGCCTTTTGCGCTGGTTTTAGCAATTTGTTTGGCCAGCGTCGTCTTGCCCGATTGACGCGGCCCAACCAGCCCGACCACGGGAAATTGGGTCAGCGAACGCACCACATCTGCTTCTATTCGGCGTTTCATGATCCTAGCAATTGTAAACCAAGAGTTTATATTTGCAAGGATAAAGCGCTTGGTGAAGCAAGTGCCTTGTAAGCGTTTTTAAATAATGCAGGCGAGATAAGCTGCTTCGAGCGAATCAGCTTGATACTGCGCCCGGCACTCGGCTGGCGTGCCGATAAAGCGCAACTGCCCCGCATGCAAGATCGCCATGCGGTCGCAAATTTCTTCCACGTCGGCCAGCACGTGCGAACTGAAAAACAGGGTCTTGCCGGATTGCTTGAGCGCGGCGAATTGGCGTTTCAGCAGCGCGCGCGCTT
>MEQN01000145.1:0-2263 GCA_001770235.1 Betaproteobacteria bacterium RBG_16_58_11 | reverse complement strand
TGCGTCATGCCTTTGGAGTAAGCGCGCGCTTGGCGATCCAAGGCTTGCGCATCCAAGTCCAGCGCCGCGCACATCGCGCGCGCGGCGGTTTCGTCATACGACTGCTCGCGCAGCGCCAGCATGTATTTCACGAAATCGCGGCCGGTAAGCGAGTGCGGCGGCAAGAAACTTTCCGGCAAATACGCCAGCGGCTTGCGTGCCCGGGTTTCGCGATGGGGTACGCCGAAGATGCGCATCTCGCCACCATCGATATCGCAGAAATCGAGCAGGCATTTGATGAGCGTGGTCTTGCCTGCGCCATTCATGCCGACCAGGCCAAAGCATTCGCCGCGCGTAACGCTTAGCGTGAGCGATTCCAGCACGGGCAGCTTACCGTAGCGTTTGGCGAGGCGGTCAATTTCGAGGGCGGGGGTGGTCATGGTTTATTTTGGGCTATTCATAGCTGACATGCATCATCCTAGCTCACCTTCGCTTCGCTTTGTTTTTTCTGTTGATCGCCATATTCCTCGCCTTCAAGGCTTCCAAAAAATATTCGAGGCTGACCCTTTTAGGGTTTCTTCGGGTTATAGTATTCCCGTGTGAGCCGCATCATTGGCGGACGGAAGATGGCAAAAAGCAAGACTTGACCCCTTTTGCCGCGAAGGCGAAACGTTTAAAACCATGAATGAAATGCGGGAAGGCTCGGCCAAGGTGATAGAAACAAATTTCAGCCGAGACAATATCCTGGACATGCATGGAAACGCGGCAACGGGAAACTATCATTCATGGAATCTCTATCTTGCCAGGCCGGAAGTGCAGCACGAACTTCGACTGTTCGGCGTCCCGACGAGAGCGCCGTGGTAATCTACTGGAGAAGATTCATCGCCATCGTGGTTCTGGCGGGCCTAATCGCCAGCCCAGTTTTGGCGGGTTGGTTCGGCTTAGGGGGCAATCGTAACGTGAGAGAAATTGAACTGAAAATTCAGGACGCATCTGGCAAGCCTATTTCTTACGCGACTGTCTGGTGCTACATTTTGCGTGAAAACAATCCCGATCCTATGAAGCCGGATATGTCAGATCTGTGGCGGATGGCACTTCGGCTGAAGCCTGAGTCGTATGAGTTCGTGAGCAATTCGGTCAAACCTATTAATGGCATGGGCGTGAATCCCATGTCGGATAAACGAGGCATCAGTCGAGAACAGTTTCCATCGGGTGACAAGGAAGCGATTGAAGTAGGGTTCGTTATTCTCAAGAACGGCTACCTGCCGGCGAAGCTCGTCACGTCCACGGTCACGCAACCCAGTGATCTGTCGCTGGTCGTCACGCTTCAACGCGATCCAGCTTCGGGCCCAGTTCCCCGCTATCTCGAGGAATTCGACAGTATCCGCTACGAAGTCACGTCGATCGACATACGTGACAGCGGCCAGGTCAGCAGCGTGTCCAGCCTGATGCAGCAGCTAAATGAGCTTGCCGATGAGGCTTTGCGTGCGGGCGATAAGGAATCGGCTGCCAAGATGCTGTTCTACATCGGCTATTTACCCAGCGCTTCGCCTGGCGGCGCGCAGAAAGTGGATTTTTATTCGTCGCAGGCCATTGATGCGCGCAAGAAAGCTTTTAAGCTGAACGCAAATAATGCTTTCATACAAGCCCGTCAGTTTGCAGTAGAGGGGGGGCAGTTCGACGATATTTTCGCCGCACGAGGAAATACGAGTCCGGAGCGTTTACAAGCCTATGCGGAATATGTAGAGCGCAAGCGACTCTTCCTCGATAAGCTAGGCGAACGGGCGTGGCCCACTAGCCATGCCTCATTGGTCAATGACTACAGTAAGCTGGGGAGGTGGGACAAGATGAACGCCGAGATCGACCGGATCAAGCAGCTTGAGCCCAAGATGCCGCTACCGAATAAAAAGAAGCTGAACTAAGGGTCGTAAGCGAACCAGGAAAAAACGTCGGGGTCTAGCTTTGTAGTATCTCCTATTGGAATAGGAATAGTAGGCATGGATAACTCAAGAATTTAAACTCGGCAAATAGGCAGCCCATCAATGAACGACATCGGGAACTGTTCGATGGTTAAATAGCAAAATTTGAAGAAACAAGGAAACAAGGGGTCAAAGAAACAAGGGGTCAAAAGAAACAAGGGGTCAAAAGAAACAAGGGGTCAAAAGAAACAAGAGAAACAAGGGGTCAGAGAAACAAGGGGTCAGGTCTTTCCTTTTGCCTCCTCAAAGAAACAAGGGGTCACAAAGAAACAAGCAAGAAACAAGGGGTCAGGTCTTTCCTTTTG
>MEQN01000144.1:12724-16840 GCA_001770235.1 Betaproteobacteria bacterium RBG_16_58_11 | reverse complement strand
GGAGGAGATAGTTGGCGGCCTTCACATACCAGGCGGCGACAAAATCCAGCACCCCCGATCCTTTGATCGGAGCGAACAGCGGTGCCACGTCATCCTTCTGTGCGACGCTTTGTTCTTTCTTGCCCACAAATGGCGGATTGCCGAACACGTAACTCGCGCGCTCCGCCGGTAGTACGGCATTCCAATCCAGGGTCAGTGCATTGCCGTGATGAATATGCGGCGTGGTCTTGAGCGGGATGCGCGCGAAGTACATGCCGAATTCCTCTGACACGCGCACGTTCATCTGGTGATCCATGAGCCACAGCGCCACTTGGGCGATTTGGGCGGGGAATTCTTCGATCTCGATGCCGTAGAACTGGTCCACGTCCACGCCGATCAGGTGATGCACGTCGAGCACCTGCTGGCTGCTATCGTAACTGGCGCGCAGCACGTCCAGCTCCAGTGCGCGCAGTTCGCGGTAGGCGATGACCAGGAAATTGCCGCAGCCGCAGGCGGGGTCGAAGAAGGTGAGGGTGCGCAGCTTTTTGTGAAACTCGAATAGCTTGTTCTTGTTGTTGCGCACGCGCTGGAATTCGGCGCGCAGCTCGTCCAGGAACAGCGGCTTGATGAGCTTGAGGATGTTTTCCTCGCTGGTGTAGTGCGCGCCGAGGTTGCGCCGCGCTTTACCATCCATGATGCTTTGAAACAGCGCGCCGAAAATGGCGGGCGAGATGGCGGCCCAATCCAGGGCGCAGCAATCGAGCAGCGCGTCGCGCATGGCGGCGTCGAAATCGGCGATAGGCAGCATTTCCTCGAACAGCTTGCCGTTCACATAGGGGAAGGCGGCGATCTGTTCGTCGAGGTTTTTCGAGCGTTTGTCTTCAGGCGTATTGAGCACTTGGAAAAACTGTGCGAGTTGCGGGCCGAGATCGGCGCCGTCCGCTGCGGTGCGCTCATCGAGCCAAATGCGGAAGCTGCCGGCGGGCTGGAAGATGCCCGTATCCTCCGCGAATAAACAGAACAACAAGCGCACCAGCAGCACTTCCAGCGGGTGGCCGGTGTAACCGCTGGCCTTGAGTTGATCGTGCAGCCGCCCCATGCGCTCGGCGGCTTTGATGTTCACCGGGTTTTGCGGTTGGATAACCTGAGTGCGATAACCGGCGATGAAGGCGAAGTGCTTGATGCGCTTGTGCAGATCGGCGAGATGGAACTCGACTTGCGTGCCGTCTTCCAGATCGTAGAGATGGAAACGCTCGAAGTCCGACACCAGGATGTAGCGCGGCAAATCGCGCTCGGCTAGGCCGTCAAAGTAATCCGCCGCTTGGGCGAAGGCGCGGCTTAAATCCTGGCCGCGGCTTTTGTGCTCGATCAGCAGCGTGCCTTTCCAGAAGGCATCGATGCGGCCGTGTTTGAGCTTCTCGCCGGCGCGGGTGATTTGCACTTGTTTCTCGAAAATGGCCACGCGCTTGCGTTCGATGCCGAACACGGCGAAGAAGTCGTTCCAGAAGCTTTGCGCTTCGGCGCGTTCGGAGCTTTCTTCTTCCCAGCGACGGGAAAACGCGTGGGCGCGGCTGCGGATTTCGTTCCAGGAAAGCGGCATGGATTTTCTTTGGCGGTTATTATTCAGGCCGGATTTGCCTTAAAAACCTAGCGCCATTCTAACCGCCTGCTCTCTCTACTGGATATACTTATGCACGCTTATCGCAAGGAGACCCGCTTGTTACGACCCATGTTATTCCTGATGGCTTTTTTGTTCGCCATCTCCGCAGCGGCTGCCGATGTTGTCAGTTTCAAAACCGTCAGCCTGGAGCTTGCGCGCGACTTGGCGCAAGCCGCAGTGGATGCCTGCCGCGCTGAGGGCTACCAAGTGACCGCTATCGTGGTGAATCGCAGCGGCGATGCGCAAGCGATGTTGCGCGACTCGATGGCGCCGCGCTACACCATGCAGATCGCGCGCGAGAAGGCGGAGGCGGTGATTCTCTCCGGTGTGGCCTCCAGCGAATTCCGCCGGAACCGGCAAGATATCCGCATGGAGATGAATCACGTGCAAGGCATCTTGGTGCTGGAGGGCGGCTTGCCGATTCGCTCGGGCGGCTCGATGCTGGGGGCGCTCGGCGTGTCCGGCGCGCCGGGCGGGGATAAAGATGAGGCTTGCGCGCAAGCCGCGCTGAACAAGCTCCAGGAGCGGCTTGAATTTGCCGAATAAACCGCCCCGCTGCGAACTAATTAGTTGGAACAAATTCGCCAAGCTCGCGCGCAAGGTCGCGTTCAAAATCCAGGCGGCGGGCTTTGAGCCCGATCTGATTATCGCCATTGCGCGCGGCGGCTATATGCCGGCGCGGGTGTTGGCGGATTATCTGGGCGTGATGAACGTCGCCAGCATCAAGGTCGAGCACTATCACGGCACGAAAAAATCGGCCAAGACGATCGTGCGCCACGCCTTGCCGGAAAACGTGCAGGGCAAGCGCGTGTTGGTGGTGGATGATGTGAGCGACACCGGCGACACCTTCGACGCCGCCTTGCCGCATATCCGCGCACGGCTGCCCAAGGCGGAAATTCGCACGGCGGTCTTGCTGCATAAAGCGAGCTGCCCGGATGTGCCGGATTTTTACGCCCAGAAAGTCGTGAAATGGCGCTGGATCATTTATCCCTGGGCGGTGATCGAAGACCTCTCGGCCTTCCTCCAGGAGGCGAAGCAACCGGTCAAGAATGTGGGGGCCTTCGCCAAACTGCTAAAAGAGCAACATGGCCTGCACATGCCCAACTCCACGTTGCAGGATGTGCTTGATCTCTCCAGAAAAACCCCGCACCGCCACCCATGAACGGCCGTCCCCGGCGCTACGAGCCGGGCAAGAAAAGGGCTCCAAGCGGAGCCCTTTTTTCTTTTCCAGCGGCGTTCTATCTCACCGTTATTCTTTACCCAGGGCGAAAGTCTTCACTGCATGATCGAACGGCCCCTTGTCGGTCTTGCCCTTGGGGCCGGACAGCACGACCATGTATTGGCGGCCGTCTTTCAAATACTGCGCGGTGTGTTTCTCGAACTCCTTGTCGCCCTCTTTCCAGGTGGTCATGAGGTAATTGCCCGGCGCGCCGGCGATGGTGATGGCCTCCGCTTTGGCCACGGTGTGGCTTTTGCCTTCATAGCGCTTGTCTTCCGCGCCGATGCGCCATTTTTTGAAATCTTCCAGCGTGAACGTCGCGGGTTGCACCTTGCGCAGGTAAACGCCCTCCAGCGTCGCGCCGCTCTTCGCATCCTTGAAGTAAATCATCAAGAGCCGGTCGTCGAGATCCTTGTAACCGGGCTGCCAATTTTGCGGCACTTCCATTTCGAATCGGGTTCCGTGCAGCTTCACCGCATCGGCGGAATACGCCGGCAGCGCGGCAATCAAGGCCAGCAAACCCAGTCCTGCAAGCAACGATTTAGTGCGCAGCATTTTTTCTCCTCCTCCATTGTTGATTGAATCACCCTGCCCCCAAAGCATCTCTGCCTTGCCGGGAGCAATCCGTATAATAGCCCTTTTTATCAACCTGGATTTCTTTCATGGATTTCATCCTGCTGCTTAAAGCGCTGGTGCTCGGCATCGTCGAGGGCGTCACCGAATTTTTGCCGATCTCGTCCACCGGCCATTTGATCGTGGTGGGGGACTTGCTCAATTACAACGACGAGCAAAGCAAGGTGTTCAAAATCGTGATTCAACTCGCGGCGATTTTGGCCGTGTGCTGGGATTTTCGGGAGCGGATCGGGAAGGTCATCGGCGGCTTGCGCGCCGACCCAGTGCAACAGCGTTTTGCGACGCTGATTTTTGTGGGATTTCTACCGGCGCTGGTGCTGGGCTTTTTATTCCACAGCACGATCAAGGAATACTTGTTCAACCCCATCACCGTGGCGGGCGCGCTGATCGCCGGCGGGATATTGATTCTCTATATCGAGAAACGCGCCTATCAACCGCGCTATGAAAAATTGGAGGATATGTCCTGGCGCGAAGCGCTGTCGGTCGGCTTCGCGCAATCGATCGCAATGTTCCCCGGCGTCTCGCGCGCCGGCGCCACCATCATGGGCGGCTTGATTTTCGGCCTGTCGCGCAAGGCGGCGACGGAGTTTTCATTTTTCCTTGCCATCCCCACCATGTTGGCGGC
>MEQN01000144.1:8108-12714 GCA_001770235.1 Betaproteobacteria bacterium RBG_16_58_11 | reverse complement strand
GACGTGTACAAAAATTGGGCGCTGTTGCGCATGGATGATCTGCCGGTGTTCGCGGTCGGTTTCGTCGCCGCCTTCATCGCCGCGATGCTGACGGTGAAAGGCTTGTTGAAATTCGTCTCCAGCCACACCTTCGTTCCCTTCGCCTGGTATCGCATCGTGTTCGGCGGGGTGGTGCTGGGGACTTATTATTTGGGGATTGTGGATTGGTCGCACCCGTAAGGTGAAACTCGCGTAGCGAGCCTACGTCCCTCTCTCCCGCTTGCGGGAGAGAGCTAGGAGAGAGGGTAAACAGCTATAGCAAGCTTCATGTTCCAGCATGGCCGCGCTAGACGCTCAAGCAGGCATTTTCGCGCTCTGCTGCACAAAATGCGCGATGTGCGAGAGCAGCTCTTCTTCCTGGTAAGGTTTGCCCAGATACACGTTCACTCCGAGTTCGCGCGCGTAGTTGCGGTGCTTTTCGGCGGTGCGCGAGGTGATCATGATAATCGGAATGCCGGCGGTGGCGGCGTCGCCGCGCACATTCTTGGTCAGCTCGAAGCCATCCATGCGCGGCATTTCGATATCCACCAGCATCACCGCCGGGCGGTATTCTTGCAGTTGCTGCAGCGCGTCCACGCCGTCTTTGGCGGTCACCACTTGGTAGCCTTCCTTCGACAGCAGACGGCCGGTAATTTTGCGCACGGTGAGTGAATCATCCACCACCATGATGACCGGGGCGGTGACCAGTTCCTCTTGCTTGAGGGTGAGGGCGGGCTGTCCCGCCGCGGCATGCGGCGTCTCGCGGTGCACGAGTTGCACCGGGTTGATGATGAGCATGATCTCGCCGTTACCGAGCACGGTGGCGCCGGAGATGCCGGAAACGCGCGCCAATTGCGGCCCGATGTTTTTGACCACCACCTCTCGGTTGCCCTGCAAGGCATCCACGTGCACCGCCGCGCGGTGCGTGCCGCTGCGCAGCAGGATCACCGAGGAATAATGTTTGGCCTCCGGGGTGGCCTCCATGTCGCCCAGCAAGCGCGGCAAATAATGCAGGGGGTAGGTGTTGCCCAACCACTCGACCCGGCCGGCCTGATAGATCTCGGCCAGCTTAGCGGGTTTCAATTCCTGCACTTGCTCCACCATCGAGGACGGCAGCGCGAATTGGTTTTCCCCCGCGCTCACCAGCACCACCTGGGTCACCGCCAAGGTGAGCGGCAGATAAATCGTAAAGGTCGTGCCCCGGCCTTTTTCGGACTCGACTTCGATGCGGCCGCCGAGCGTGGCGATTTCATTGCGCACCACGTCCATGCCGACGCCGCGGCCCGATACTTGCGTGACTTCGGCTGCGGTGGAAAAACCCGCCTGGAAAATCATCTCCGTCAGTTTCGCGGCGGGCACGTCTTCATTCGCGCCGATCAGCCCCTGCTCCACGGCCTTGGCGCGCACGCGATCGAGGTCGATGCCGCCGCCGTCGTCGCGGATGATCAGCGCCACCTCGTTGCCCTCTTGGCGCGCCCGCAGCTCGATGCCGCCGGTCTCGGCCTTGCCGGCGATTTCGCGGTCGTGCTCGGTTTCAATACCGTGCGCCACGGCGTTGCGCAACAGATGCTCGAACGGCGCGGTCATTTTCTCCAGCACCGAACGGTCGAGCTCGACGCTCTCACCTTCGATTTTGAGCGCGGCCTTTTTGCCCACATCCTTCGCCGTCTGGCGCACGATGCGGTGCAGCCGCTCGGTGATGCTGGACAAGGGCACCATGCGAATACGCATCAAGCCTTGCTGCAATTCGCGATTGAGCCGGCCTTGCGCGACTAGGGCCGCCTCGGCTTCATCCAGATTTTTCAATAAGGTCTGCTGCACCGTGGCGACGTCATTCACGCTCTCCGCCATCATCCGCGTGATTTCCTGCAAGCGGGTAAAGCGGTCGAATTCGAGCGGATCGAATTGCGTTTCCTGAGCCGCCGAAATGCGCGACTGCATTTGCGATTCGGCCTGAATCTCCACTTCGCGCAATTGATTGCGCAGCCGGATCACGTTTTCGGTCAGGTCTTTGAGCGATTGCTTGAAGTGCAGCATCTCGCCTTCGATGCGCGAGCGCGTGATGCTCACCTCGCCCGCTTCATTCACCAAGCGATCCACGGTATCGGCGCGCACGCGCAATACGGCGCGCGCGGCGGCCTGTTCCATTTCGGCCAATATATCCACTTGCGGCAAGGCGGCTTTTGCTTGCACGCCCAACACCACGGGGGCGGCGGGCGCGAGCGCCGCAGCGGCTTCGACGCTCTCGCCTTTTACCAAGGCCTCGTGCAGATCGCCGACCGCATCGAAATAGCCATCCAGCTCATCGAACAATTCGCCGCTCGGCGCCCCGCCTTCCACCACGGCTTCGACCCGCGTCTCCATGCGGTGGGTGAGCTCGCCCAGGCGCATGGCGCCCGCCATGCGCGCGGAGCCTTTGAGGGTATGCAGCGCGCGCTGTAGCGCTTGCGAGGCATCTGTTTGCGCCGGCTTGTCGCGCCATGCGCGCAACTGGGTTCCGATGAAGGGCATCAATTCCTGCGCCTCTTCCAGAAATACGGGCAGGAGCTGTTCGTCCACATCGTCTTTGATGCTGCCGTCGATCTCGATCGCGTCGGGTTTTTCTCGCATCGGTACGACCCTCAAGATGGGTTGGGGCGGCGCGTTTTTCACGGGCGCCGGTTTGGTAATCGCTTCGCTCGCCGCGGCCTCGATCGGCGGCGCGGCGGGTGCTGCTGCAACAGCTTCTTCGGGTTCAGGCGGCGCTTCCAGCGCTTCCAACTCCGCCAACTCGCGCGCGTTGCGCGCATCGGCCGCCATTTGCTTGAGGTAGTCCACCAAAAAACCGGCGTCCGGCGGCGCTTCGCGGCTTTGAATCGCGGTCACCATGCCTTTCAGGCTCACCACCGCGTCTTGCATCGCTTGCAGCGCGCTCGCATCCAAGCTGCGCGGGTTGTGCAGCACGTCCATCAGCCATTGTTCCAAAGCGTGCGCGAGATCGGCGGTCGCGGTAAAACCGACCGTGCTGGAAATTCCCGCCAGGGTGTGCGCGGCGCGCATGTGGTCGTATTCGACTGGGTGCGCCGGATTCGCCTTTATCCGGGCAAGCCCGCTATCCAAGCTGGCGATGTGGGTCGCCGCTTCGTCCAGGAAAAGTTGATATAGCCCCGCGCTAATGCTGCTGCCGCCGATCTGGATTTCTTCCGGTGCGGCGGGCATTTCCGGGGTGGGGGAGGATTCATCCATCGCAACCGATGCTGGCTCGATTGCTTCGAGCACAATCGACTCGGGTTCGGCTTCGGGTTCGGGTTCGGTCGCCGCTTCGGGTTCTGGCTCTGGCTCGACTACCGCTTCGGATTCGGGTTCGGGCGCGGCTTCGGCTTCGGGCTCAAGCAGTTCGAGGAAAAGCTCCTCTTCGGGCGCTTCGAGGATGATTTCCGTTTCCGCCGGCGCTTCCGTTGCGGGCGCGGAAACTTCGATGTCGCTGACAGCCGCCGGCTCCATAGCGGCCTGACGCGAGGCGATTAAGGCCTCGCGCCGGGCCGACAAGTCAAAAGGGCCGGTGGGTTCCTCCCGCAGGGCCGCTGCCGTAGCGAGCAATTCGGTGGCATTCACTTCCACCGAGCCATCGCGATTCAGGATTTCGACCCAGCCGGCAAACGCGTCATGCGCCTGCTGAATCATGTCAAGCAATTCCGGTGTGGCGTCTTTTTCCTCTTCTAGCCAGCGATTCATGGTTTGTTCGATGCCCCACGCCACCTCGCCCAAATCCTTCAGGCCCACCATGCGGCCGGAGCCTTTCAGGGTATGGAAGCCACGGCGGATCGTGATCAGTGCATCGTGATCATGGGGGCGGCGGCGCATGATGCCGAGATGTTTGCTCACGGTGGCGAGCACTTCCGCGGCTTCTTCCAGATAGGTTTCCAGCAACTCGCGGTCGATGACTTCCTTGCTGGCCTCGATCAAACGCGCGGTTTCCGCCGAGGGCGCGACGGCCGCCACCTTGGGCGCGGTCAACTCCGCGACCGCTGCGCCAACCGCGGCAGCGGGCGTATCTCCGGCTTGCTCCAACGCGGACAGCGCCTTGGAGGCGCGCTCCTTCAGCGTCGCATCGTCGATCAGATCGGCGTCTTGCGCCAAGGTCGAGAGCTGGTTGCGCAATTCGGCGCGATGCTCCGCCGTGGGCGCGGTGCTCCAGGTTTCAAACAAGGCTTGCGCGCGCCGCTTCTGCTCTTCGATGCCAGACTCGACACTGGCAACCGGCCGCTCGACCGGCGCCGGCGGCGCTTCCACCACGACGGCCGCATCGCTGTCGCGCACTTCGCTGTTTTTGATGCCGGGGAAAGTTTTGATCACCGGCGCGATGATGTTGAATGCGTCGTTGCGGCCATGCTGCACCGCTTCGATGTAGAAGCCGAGGCTGCTCAAGCCCTCCGCCACCAGCTCCAGATCGCGCTGCTCGGGCTGATAATTCGCATCCGCGAATTTGTCGATAATGAGCTGACAGGCGCTCAGCAAATCGGCCGCGCGCTCCAATTCCAGAATCCGCAAGGCGCCGAAAACCTGCCGGATATAGGAGGTGAGGCTGGGAATATCGGCGCGCTTGGCG
>MEQN01000144.1:7981-8081 GCA_001770235.1 Betaproteobacteria bacterium RBG_16_58_11 | reverse complement strand
TGCTCGATGTGGCGCAAATTGGTTTGGATCTCGGTGCCGACCTGGTTCAGCAGCAGCTTTTCTTGCGCCTTGCGCGAAATCTCGTCGAGCAGCGGAACTT
>MEQN01000144.1:7750-7901 GCA_001770235.1 Betaproteobacteria bacterium RBG_16_58_11 | reverse complement strand
TTCTCGGTGAGCATCAAAGCGGTGGCCATTTCCATCGACACCACTTCCGACACCTCGCCACTCGCGGCCAACTCATCCGCGCCGCTGGCGATTTTTTCCACCAGCCCGGTCAACGGCTCGAAGTCCAGCGCTTGGCTTTTGCTCAGTGCGC
>MEQN01000144.1:7538-7673 GCA_001770235.1 Betaproteobacteria bacterium RBG_16_58_11 | reverse complement strand
CGCCGCACCGACCAGATCGGCCAGCTCGCGCAGAATCGGTTTGGCTTTCTCCAGCGCCTGATCGGCGGGCCCGGACGCGGCGGGCGCCGGCAAATAGCTTTCCAGCTCAAACGCCTGTTTGACGCTGGTTAAGCG
>MEQN01000144.1:6405-7526 GCA_001770235.1 Betaproteobacteria bacterium RBG_16_58_11 | reverse complement strand
CTTGGCGCTGGCAACGTAATACAGCACGTCGCGATTGAGCTTCTCGGCCACTTTGGTGGAGTTTTCCGCGAGGCGGCGGATTTGCTGATCGATGCGGCCGCACAGACTTTTGACGTTGAAATTGGCCGGCAAGCCGCCATCGAGCAAGCCCTCTACGAATGCCGCCGCGCTCCAAATAAACGTGCGCGCGGCAGCTTGGGTTTGGCTCGATTCGATCGCCGCCAAGGCATCGCGCATCGCGGCGAGCCCTGCGCGGTCATTTGGGTTGCGCAGATAGCCGAGCAAGCCTTTTTGATACTGGGTGCGCAGCGTGCGCACATAGCGGGGCAGGTCTGCTTCCGCGGCCGGGGGAACTGCGGCGTCGGATTTGGGGGCGCGCACGGCGAGATCAGGGAAAAATAGATCACTCTCCGAAACGCGTTCGACTTTGCGCGCGGCCAGCAATTTGTTGAACGCGGGGAAAAGTTTCAGCGGCACATCCGGCGCGCCGCCCATCAACTCATCCAAATATTTCGTGATGGTGTTGAAGCCTTGATCGAGCAGATCGAGCGTATCGGCGGTGGGCTCGACTTCGCGCGCTTCAAGCGCGGCCATGAAGCGTTCCACCTCTTCGGCAAAGCGCGCCAGACCGTCCAAGCCCACCATTTGAATCGCGCCTTTCACCTGATGCAGGTGGGGCTGCGCGAAACGCAGGGGGGTGGTGTCGCTGATATTCGCTGCGAAGTGGGCGAGCTGCTCCTTGGCCTTGTGCAAGGCCGTGTCGATCTCCCCTTTGACCCAGGTCAGGGGACCAATGTCGAATTCAGTCAGACTCATAAGTTAGGAAAGCTTGAAGCCAGCCACTGAACCCTTCAGGTCCGCCGCCAGGTTGGCGAGCTGACCGATGGACACTGCGGTGCGCTTCGTGCCTTCTGTGGTTTGAGTGGTAATGTTTTGAATGTCTTGCATGTTTTTTGCCACGCTTTGCGCCACTTCGGTTTGCGCTAGCGTGGTTTCGGAGATGCTATGAATCAGGCCGGCGAGTTCTTGCGACACGCGGCCGATCTCGGATAGCGCTTGGCCCGCGGCGTCGGACAGTTTCGTGCCCTCGACCACACCCTGGGTGCTTTTTTCCATAGCGG
>MEQN01000144.1:2034-6381 GCA_001770235.1 Betaproteobacteria bacterium RBG_16_58_11 | reverse complement strand
CTGTTTGGTTGCCTCACCGCTTCGTTCCGCCAGGCGCTGCACCTCTTCCGCCACCACCGTGAAACCGCGGCCCGCTTCACCCGCCGACGCCGCTTGAATCGCCGCGTTCAAGGCCAGAATGTTGGTCTGCTCGGTAATGTCTGAAATCAACTCCACGATCTCGGAAATTTCTTGCGAGGATTCGCCCAGGCGCTTGATGCGTTTCGCGGTCTCTTGGATCTGTTCGCGAATCTCATTCATGCCGGAGATGGAGTTTTGCACCGCTGACTGGCCTTTTTCCGCGGCGTCCAGGGATATCTGCGCCACGCGCGCGGATTCGATGGCCGTCGCCGACACGTCATTGATGGAACCGGCCATTTTCAACACCGAGGCCGAGGTTTCTTCAATCTCTTTCGACTGGCGCTGGGCGGCGTCGAGCAGTTGCGCGGTAATCGCCTGCGCTTGCTGCGACGCGGTGGTCACCTGCTCGGTCGCTTTATTGATCTCGGCCACCAGGATGCGCAGCTCGTCAATCGTGTAGTTGATGGAGTCGGCGATGGCGCCGGTGATGTCTTCGGTCACCGAGGCTTTCACCGTCAGGTCGCCTTCCGCCAAATCACCCATTTCGTTCAGGAGCCGCAGAATCGCTTCCTGGTTGCGCTTGTTTTCTTCTTCGCTGCGCACCGCGCGTTGGCGCGCGTCGTTAATGAACGACCAGGCCAGGAACACGGCGCTCACCAGCGCTAACAAGCCAAACACCACAGCGAACCAGCCGCTGAACGAGCCGAGCTTTTCATAATTTTCGGTCAGCTTCTCGGTGCCGGCCAGCATGGGGTCGGACGCATCGAAAATCGCGCGGCTGGCGGCCTTGGCGTTCACCAGGTTCTGCATGTTTTGCAGAATGTCGCTCACGTTGGCGTCGAACGCCTTGAACACGCCGCTCAACTCATTGAGTTTTTCCTTGATGTCCGCGTCTTTCACGGCGGTCAGGCGCAAATCCTCGCTACCGACGATGAGGCCGTTCAGGGTGTCGCGGAAAGCGCTGGCGTCCTTACCCAGCAAGAACGCGACTTCGGGATCGATCACATCGGAGGAGAGCAGGTTGTTGGCGTTTTTCGCCATGCGCTGCGTCAACATCACCTGGTCGGAAGCGATGGATACGTCGCGCTGCGGAATGCCGGCTTGCACCATGAGCGACACGACTTGCTGCGACAGTTCCAGCATCTGCACGTTGGCGGCGTTGATCTCCGCCACGCTCTGGTTCAGTTTTTCCAAGCTCTGCTGCTGGGTCAAGATCGAAGCGGTTTCCTTCGACATCTTGCTCCACTGCTTGTTGAGGTCGGCCAGAATCGTCTGCGCGGATGACGGCGAGTCGCTGGTGAGGCGCTTCAAGTGGACATCGAATTTTGTTTTGCCGTCCGCCAGTTGTTTGAAGGCTTCTTTGTTGCCCAGCACCGCCTGCTGCGAGCCTTTCGCGATGCGCTGCGACAACATCTGCATCTCGGTCGCGGTTCCCACGAAATCCGCTTTGCGGCCCACTTGATAGTTGCTGTAGCCCATCAAGGAACCGGTCAAGATCACGCAGATCAAGGTGGCGATCGCGGTGTAGGCGATTTGCTTTTCCGGCGGCAGGTGGCCGATCAGGGGGATTTGCGCCGTCTCTTTGCCGGATAGCTTGCGCAACCCGTGCATGATGAGCGTGGTGTGCAGCACGCCGGTGGTGCCGGAACTCTTCGATTTTTTGTCTTTCTTCGGGAGCTTGAAGAATGCCATGGTCTTCTCCGTTCCTAGCCTTTAGGCTATTTGCTTATGCAAGTAATTCGGGCGCGGTCAGGCGCCCACATTCAAGAAATCGGGGTGGCCGATCAACCCCGCCATATTCAGTTCTTTCCAAATATTGCCATCATTATCGATGTATTCGGCGGCGATCCACGGCGGCAAGTTGATCGAGTCGCCGGCTTGAAATTGTTCGGGGTTTTTCAGCCCCAGCATATGATGCACGATGATGCCTGCGTTGACGTGATACTTAGCGTTCGCCAGCAGCAGCCGGCTATCGACGTTGGCTAGCGTCGGCTCGCCGCCCAGGAAATGGGAGAAATCCACCACGCTATAGAGCACGCCCCGCACATTCGCCACGCCGGCGAACCAGCGCCGGGTCAACGGCACCTGCAACAGGGGGGGCAGCGGCGTTACTTCACCCACATCGGGCAAATTCACCAGCCATTTTTCTTGGCCCACCTGCACGCCCATTTTGGAGGCGGCTTGGTTGGCCGCGCCGGATTGCGCTTCCTTGAGCCGGGCGACGACGCCCTCTTGAAACTCTCGCAGGCTGACTTTTTTGGCCATTGCGCGTCGGTCGTTTAACTTAACCTAATGCGGCGATTTTACGCAGCAACTCGTCTTTGTTGATGGGCTTGACCACGTAATCGCGGGCGCCTTGGCGCATGCCCCACACTTTGTCGGTTTCCTGACCCTTGGAGGTGCACATGATAACCGGGATGTTCTTGGTCTCTTCGGCCTTGGTAATGGCGCGCGTGGCCTGGAAGCCATTCAAGCCCGGCATCACCACATCCATGAGAATCAAATCCGGCTTGAGTTGTTTGGCCTTTTCCATGGCTTCTTCACCGCTCTCGGCCATCACGACTTGATAGCCTTGTTTGGTGAGCAGCTCGCCCAAGAAGTGGCGTTCGGTGGGCGAATCGTCCACCACCATGACTTTGCTGATTGGCATTATTCAGTTTCCCTGTATCAATTACGCCGCTTTGCGTGTGAGCACATGCTTTTTCACCGCTTGCAGCAAGCTTTCTTTGGTAAATGGCTTGGTCAGATATTCATCCGAACCCACCATGCGTCCGCGCACGCGGTCGAACAGGCCATCCTTGCTCGACAGCATAATCACCGGCGTATCGCGAAAACGCTGGTTTTTCTTGATCAACATGCAGGTCTGGTAACCGTCCAGGCGCGGCATCATGATATCGACAAAAATCACATCCGGCTGGTGATCGGTAATTTTGGACATGGCATCGAAGCCGTCCTCCGCCAAAATGACCTCGCAACCCGATTGCACGAGGAAAATTTCGGCGCTGCGGCGAATCGTATTGCTATCGTCGATCACCATCACCTTGATACCCGCTAGATTGTTCTGATCTGACACGTCACCTCCACGCCATACCCGTCTGACCGTTCTGAACCCCGGCCCTTTTGGGTATTGTAAAATAAAATCAATAAAGGTAAAGGATATTTCTCAGAAACTACCCGAAGTTTCGCGCCTAACCATCAGGCTTTCGAGCGTTTGCCTATAACACAGTGGCAATATTCATGCCAATAGCACGTAGCGGCGCAAAATTCGGTTCGAGCCTAAATATCGGCTGTTTGTCGGAAATCTTAATACGGGGTGTCGGTGGAGTAATCACTCTTTCCCGTCGGAGGCGCTGAAGTTTCAACGCCCCCACGAGGTTGCGGCGCTTAAATTTCGATTAGCTCGAAATCTTCTTTGCGCGCGCCACAGTCGGGGCAAGTCCAATTGGGCGGGATGTCTTTCCAGCGCGTGCCGGGGGCGATGCCTTCTCCCGGCAGGCCCTTTTCTTCTTCGTAGATGAAGCCGCAAATCAAGCACATATAGGTTTTCATGGGAAGCAAGGGGGGTTTGGTTTAAAATCGCATTTTACCCGCGCTGACCGGCCTATAACTAAGCTGGGCCTATCCGGCATCACCCAGAATTCAAACCCCATGGCCGACACGCCCCCTATTGTTCTCACTTTCGCCGCCAGCGACCCCTCCGGCGGCGCGGGCATTCAAGCCGATTTACTGACCATCGCCGCCCTGGGGTGCCACCCCTTGTCGGTCATCACCGCGATCACGGTGCAAGACAGTCTGGGCGTGGACGACATCTTCGCGCTGGACGCGGAATGGGTCGCCGATCAGGCGCGCGCCGTGCTGGAAGACATGCCGGTGGCCGCATTCAAGATCGGCATGCTGGGCAGCGTGGAGACGATCGCGGCCATTGCGGCGATCGTGTCCGACTATCCCGACATTCCTCTGATACTGGACCCGGTGCTGTCTTCCGGACGGGGCGATGAGCTGGCTTCCGACAACATGATGGCCGCGCTGTGCGATATGCTGATTCCGCAGACTACGCTGCTCACGCCGAATAGCCTGGAAGCCCGGCGCCTGGCGCAGGATGAAAGTAACGAGGAAGACGAACCCAATCTGGAGGAATGCGCCTCGCGCATTCTCAGCATGGGTTGCGAATTCGTGCTGATCACCGGCACCCACGAAAACACGCCGCAAGTGGTGAACACCCTGTACGGCGTCGATGGCGTGCTGGCGAGCAATCTCTGGCCGCGGCTGCCGGGCAGCTACCATGGC
>MEQN01000144.1:0-1771 GCA_001770235.1 Betaproteobacteria bacterium RBG_16_58_11 | reverse complement strand
CGGCGCGCACGCCGTGCAATACCGCAGCAAATCCGCCGATATCGCACTGAAGCATGAACAGGCCACCGAATTGCTGGAACTCTGCCGCGCCTTTGATGTGCCGCTGATCGTGAACGACGATGTGCGTTTGGCCGCGCTCACCGATGCCGACGGCGTGCATGTGGGCGAAGACGATGCGCGTTTGATCGAAGCGCGCATCAACCTGGGGCCGGATAAAATCATCGGCGTGTCGTGCTATCAAGACCTTGCACGGGCGTTACAATTCGAAGCCGAGGGTGCGGATTATGTCGCATTCGGCAGCTTCTATCCCTCGCCCACCAAACCCGAAGCGCGGCCCTGTCCCTTGAGTTTGCTCATTGAGGCGAAAGCCCGGTTGCGCGTGCAGGTGGTGGCGATCGGCGGCATCACGCCAGACAACGCGCGGCCCTTGATCGACGCGGGTGCGGATGCGGTTGCCGTCATCTCCGCGCTGTTTGATGCGCCGGATGTTGCACTGGCAGCGGGACGGTTTGCTGCTTTGTTTAAAAAAACTTAGCCGCGAATTAACGCGAATTTTCGCAAATTAAACCAAAAGAACTAAGGGTTAAAAATTAGCGGCAATTCGCGTTAATTCGCGGCCAAATCACTTTTCCTTTTGCCTGTGAGAGCCCCATGACAAGCCGTAACGAATCACTGTTCCAACGTTCGCAACAACTCATCCCAGGCGGGGTGAATTCCCCCGTGCGCGCCTTCCGCTCAGTAGGCGGCACACCTTGTTTCATCAAGCGCGGGCTCGGGCCCTATGTGTGGGATGAAGACGACAAGCGCTATGTCGATTACGTCGGTTCCTGGGGGCCGATGATCGCCGGGCACGCCCATCCGGAGGTAGTGCGCGCCGTTGCGGACACCGCCGCGCTGGGGCTGTCGTTCGGCGCCCCCACCGCGCGCGAATTGGAGATGGCCGAACTGTTGATTCGGTTGGTGCCGAGCATGGAGGAAGTGCGCCTGGTGTCGTCCGGCACCGAAGCCACCATGAGCGCGATTCGCCTCGCGCGCGGCTACACGGGCCGCAGCCGCATTGTTAAATTCGAAGGCTGCTATCACGGCCATGCCGATGCCTTGCTGGTGAAAGCCGGCTCGGGCGCGCTGACTTTCGGGCAACCCAGCTCCGCCGGCGTGCCGCCCGAAGTGGCGGCGCATACGCTGACACTTTCCTACAACGACAGCGCCGGGGTGGAAGCACTCTTCTCCCAAATCGGCAAGGACATCGCGGCGGTGATCGTCGAGCCGGTGGCCGGCAATATGAATTTGATCGCGCCCCTGCCCGGTTTCTTGGAAACCTTGCGCGCCCAATGCACTAAGCATGGCGCACTGTTGATTTTCGATGAGGTGATGACGGGTTTTCGCGTGGGATTGCAAAGCGCACAAGGTCTCTACCACATCGACCCCGACCTCACCACGCTGGGCAAAGTGATCGGCGGCGGGCTGCCGGTCGGCGCATTCGGCGGCAAGCGCGCCATCATGGAAAAACTCGCGCCGAACGGCCCGGTGTATCAAGCCGGCACGCTCTCCGGCAACCCGGTGGCGGTGGCGGCAGGGATGGCCACTTTAAAGCAGGTGCAGCAACCCGGCTTCTACGCGCAATTGTCTGCGCGCACCCAAGCCTTTGTGGAGGGCTTAAGCGCCGCCGCCCAAGCACAGGGCATCGCCTTTTGCGCGCAATCGATCGGCGGCATGTTTGGTCTGTATTTCAGCGCCACGCTCCCCACCAGCTATGCCGAAGTGATGCAGT
>MEQN01000143.1:8483-11010 GCA_001770235.1 Betaproteobacteria bacterium RBG_16_58_11 | reverse complement strand
CAGGGCAGTTGGCCTGCACATGGCAGATAGGGTCAGGCCTTTACCTTATATCTGCGCGCTTGGCAAATTCACTTTCTAATTGCACCATGCTTAAGCCGGCTCCAAACCAATCACGAGGCGCTGACCTAGCAGGCTGATCGCTTGTGCAATGCGCGGCAACTTCGATTGGTAGTGGGGGTCAAGCAGGCGGCGGACTTCTTTTTCATCCACGCCAAGTTGCTTGGCGAGTTGCATTTTGCTGATGCCGGCCTGGCGCATCGCGACGTACAGCGCTGCTTTCGCCATCGTCTCCGCGGGCGGCGCCACAAGGTGCTCGCGGCGCTTTGCCTTGCTGGGTTCGGGGAAATCGATGCCTTCGATCATATACGTCGCAAAGACTTCGTCCATCGCGTCGGATGCTTGATCGAGTGCGTCTTGCTTGTCTTCGCCCTGCGTAATCAACTGCGGCAAGTCGCGGCACGTGACGACGTAGCCGCCCTCGCCGGAAGCGATGAGCATTACGGGGTACTGAAAGCGATTCATGGTGAACACCTCTTACAAGTCATTTGGTTTGACGCCAAGCTTCCCGCACGGCGATTCTTGTACCCACCAGGGCAGTTGGCCTGGATGCCGGCCAAGATCCTTCGTCGGTGGTGATGGCGACCACGCGTTGAGGTCGCAGAGCGGCACTAACAGTATCAAGTATTAGCGGCTATTCAACGCGGCAACCTGCATCATATTCCATATTGGACGATATTTAATTCCATATTGGACGTGATAATAATCCAATATTGCCGTAGAATTTATGCTTTAACGACTGCGACAAGTTTATGACTGACAAAACGCAAATTTTTCCACGCCATATCAAGCCACGCGTCGTTGAGGCCTTGGCTGATACCCCAGTGGTGCTGCTAAGCGGCCCGCGCCAAGTTGGCAAAACCACACTGGCACGGCAATTTGCCAAAAAGAACCGCAAGTTCCTGACACTTGATGACGATTTGACTCTGCTGGCGGCTCGCCAGGATCCCGTAGGCCTAGTCCGTAGTCTCGACTACGCGGTAATCGACGAGGTGCAACGAGCGCCCGCACTCCTATTGGCGATCAAAAAATCCGTTGATGAAGACCGTCGCCCTGGCCGTTTTCTCCTGACGGGATCGGCAAACTTAATGACGCTACCCGCAGTAGCCGATTCGTTGGCGGGCCGGATGGAAACTTTAACCATGCTACCCCTTGCTGGATGCGAAATGCATTCGAGTAACAGCAAATGGATTGACGCCGTGTTTGACGGGCGCACCCCCAAAACCAAGCACCCGGAAGTAGGCGATGCATTGATAGAAAAGGTGCTGCGCGGCGGCTATCCCGAGGTGATATCTCGTGCGACGCCGCGTCGGCGCATTGCCTGGGCGAAGCAATATGTAGATGCCTTGATTCAGCGCGACGTACGTGACATTGCCAGCATCGATAAGCTGGATCAATTGCCTCGGCTGCTCAGGTCTCTGGCGCAGATGGCTGGCAATCTGTGCAACTTTACGCAACTCGGCGGGCAGGTGGGATTGGACAGCAAGACCGCCAACAAATACGTCGCCGTGTTCGAACAAATGTTCTTGTTGCGCAAGGTGGAACCGTGGTCGAACAATCGCCTGAGCCGCATCGTCAAAACACCCAAGATTCAGTTCATCGATTCAGGCTTACTCAGTACGTTGGTTGATTTGACCACCGCATCTGCCGCGCGTGATCGCGCGTTGTTTGGCCGCGTGCTGGAGAGCTATGTGTATTCGGAATTGCTAAAGCAAGCGACCTGGGCAGAAGGAAGCTACGCGCTCTTCGCCTATCGCGACAAAGATCAGCTTGAAGTGGATTTCGTGATTGAAAACGCCGCTGGCCAAATCGTCGGCGTGGAAGTGAAAGCCGCTGCAAGCGTCAGCGCAGGCGACCTGGCCGGCCTGAAAAGGCTGGCGGCGCTATCAGGTAAACAATTCGTGGCTGGCCTCGTGCTCTATGATGGCAACGATACGCTGCCCATTGGGGAGCGGCTCTGGGCCGTGCCGATTTCGACTTTGTGGACTGGCTAACTGAAATCAACGCGCCGCTGAAATAACAAAGTCCCGCTTAATCGGCGCTTCCGATTGCGGGCCGAACCATTTGTCGAAGATGCGTTTGGCTTCGCCTGATTTTTCCATGTCGAGCAACGTTTGGTTCACGAATGCCACCCAGGCGGTTTCGCCTTTGCGCATGCCCAGGCCGTAGGGCTCATCCGATATGCGCAGTGCGGGAATTTCATACGCGGGCATGGAAGGCGCTTTGGCCAGGATGCCGGCCAAGATCGCTTCGTCTGTGGTAATGGCGGCCACACGCTTTTGTCGCAGGGCGAGGAAGGCTTGCGGGTAATCGTCAAACGACAGCACCGTGGCGCTGGGCACGGCGCGCTTCACATTCTGCTCCGAGGTGGAGCCCTTGGCGGTGGCGATGCGTTTTCCTGCTAAATCTTTCAAGCTACGCAGCGTGCCCTTGGGCGCGATGAATTTTTGCCCGGTTAAAAAATACGCAT
>MEQN01000143.1:7941-8434 GCA_001770235.1 Betaproteobacteria bacterium RBG_16_58_11 | reverse complement strand
GGCGATGATGTCGATGTTGCCGGAGACCAGTTGCGGGATGCGATTGGCCGAGGTGACGGGTTTTAGCTCTAGCTTCACGCCGAGCTTATCCGCGATGGCGCGCATGAAATCCACGTCGTAGCCGATGATGCTGCGGGTTTGAGCATCGACATAGCCGAATGGCGGCAAGCTGTCTTTGACCCCGGCTACTAATACGCCTTTGGCTTTGATGTTGGCTAGGGTGTCGGCTTGGGCGATGGGTAGGCTCAATAGGGCTAGGGTGAAGGCGGCTATCCAGTGTTTGTATTTTTGCATCGTGATTCCTTTTTCTGAAGCTGGAAAAACTATTGCACCATGTAGGGGTCGGGCATGCCCGACCCGATATTAACATCGGGCGAGGCATGCCTCGCCCCTACAGACTCGCATCTGGTTTTGTAGCGCAAGCATCCTGCTTGCATGCCGGCAGGATGCCGGCGCTACATTTCTCAGTGCATGGGCGACAAAACTTGTTTCA
>MEQN01000143.1:7540-7898 GCA_001770235.1 Betaproteobacteria bacterium RBG_16_58_11 | reverse complement strand
TTCCGGCGGGGCTTCTTCCACCACGCGGCCTTGATCCATGAACACCACGCGATGCGCGACTTCACGCGCGAAGCCCATTTCGTGCGTGACCACCATCATGGTCATGCCATCGCGCGCCAGGTCTTGCATCACCGATAGCACCTCGCCGATCATTTCCGGATCGAGCGCTGAAGTCGGCTCGTCGAACAGCAATATCTTGGGGCGCATGGCCAGCGCACGTGCAATCGCTACCCGCTGCTGCTGCCCGCCCGAGAGTTGGTTGGGGTAGGCATCGCGCTTATCCGCGAGGCCAACGCGCTGCAATAGCGTCTGCGCCTGCTGCTCCGCTTCATCGCGCGCCATACCGCGCACTTTCATC
>MEQN01000143.1:5880-7346 GCA_001770235.1 Betaproteobacteria bacterium RBG_16_58_11 | reverse complement strand
ACCGGATGGGCCGCACACCACCACGACCTCGCCCGGCATGACGCACAGATTGATGTCGTCCAGCACATGCAAAGCGCCAAACCACTTGTGCACCTGCTCAAAGTGGATCATCGGCTCGGGCGGGGAGGGTTCGGGGGTGGGCATGAAAGGAGTATAGCAGTGGGGATGATGGCTCTGCCTCTCCTCCGACACACCTCCCTCCCCCCAACAAGCACGTTGACGAAAAACAATCATTTGCTATGATGATGTATATACATGTGTCTACTCGGAGTAATGTCATGAAACTACAAGTTGCCAAGTGGGGAAACAGCTTGGCCGTGCGGCTGCCGGTTGAATGCGTGCGTGCTGCCGGATTGCAGGAAGGCGATAGCGTCGAGGCTGAAATCACCGCATCGGGCGAGATTACGCTGACGCCTGGCAAGCCTTTCGATAAAGCGGCGTTTCTCGACCGGGTGCGCAAGCTGCGCGCGAACATGCCGATGACGGAGTCGGTGGTCGAGAAGATGCGGCGCGAGGCGCGCTACTGATGGTGTATGTCGATACCAGCGTGATTGTTCCACTGCTGACGCTGGAACCTTCGTCTGACAGCGTCACGGCATGGTTCACAGACCTGCAGGAGATGCCCGTTAGTTCCGACTGGCTGCTGACCGAGTTTGCAAGCGCGATATCCATCAAGGTGCGCACCGGTCAACTCTCTGGGGGTGCAGCCAAAGCGGTGCACAAGGAATTCCTGTTGCTGGCATCAAGCGGCCTACGCCTGGTGCCTGTCAGCCGTAGCGCTTTCAAGGCCGCCGCCGAGCTGGCGCAGGCGCATATCCATGGGTTGCGCGCGGGAGATGCGCTGCACCTTGCAGTCGCCCAAGAAATGGGTGCCAAGACCATTGCCACCCTGGATGGCATGATGGCAAAAAACGCTAAGCGTCTGAAGATCACGCCGGTGAAGTTCGCATGAATCTGTAAAAAACATTTAACCACGGGGAGCACGGGGGCCACGGGGAAGGCCAAAAATTTTTCGCTTGATATTTCCCCTGCTGGGTGCGGCAGTTTTTTCACAAAATGCATTGATTTTTCCCCGTGTACCCCGTGCCCCCCCGTGGTTAATCGCATTTTAAAACCGTAGGTTCTCATGAATAACGCCGCTCCTATCTTCGTTGCACACCAGCTCTCCAAAATCTATCGCATGGGCGAGGTGGAGGTGCATGCCTTGCGCGGCATTGACTTGGAACTGTATCGCGGCGAGCTGGTGGTGCTGCTCGGGCCATCGGGCAGCGGCAAATCGACGTTGCTGAATATTCTGGGGGGGCTGGATGTGCCCACCAGCGGTGAGGTGAGCTATCTCGATCACAAGCTCACCGGTGCGACCGAAGCGGAGCTCACGCGCTTTCGGCGCGAGCATGTCGGTTTCGTGTTTCAGTTCTACAACCTGATCCCCAGCCTGACTGCGCGCGAGAATGTGGCGGCGGTGA
>MEQN01000143.1:5354-5625 GCA_001770235.1 Betaproteobacteria bacterium RBG_16_58_11 | reverse complement strand
TCACCCACAACGCGGGTATCGCCGACATGGCGGACCGGGTGATTCGCTTATCGGATGGACACATCGCCGAGATGCACCACAACGCCGTGAAGAAGGCTGCACACGAGTTGAGCTGGTAAACCATGCGCGCACTCGACCGAAAACTGCTTCGCGATCTCTGGCACCTGCGCGGCCAAGTGCTGGCTATCGCGGCGGTGATCATGGGCGGGGTGGCGACGCTGGTGATGTCGCTTTCTACCTACGATTCGCTGGTCACGACTCGCGACCGTTT
>MEQN01000143.1:1329-5193 GCA_001770235.1 Betaproteobacteria bacterium RBG_16_58_11 | reverse complement strand
GCCTGCTGCTCTCGGTGCCGGATAGCGGCGAGCCGTTGCTCAACACGCTGTACCTGAAACGTGGACGCATGGTGCAGCCCTATAGCACGGACGAGGTGGTGCTCTCGGATACGTTTGCCGATGCGCATCAGCTGCAACCGGGCGACAAGCTCGCCGCCATTATCAATGGCAAGCGCAAGCTGCTGACGATTGTCGGTGTCGCAGTCTCGCCGGAATATGTTTATCAGATCGCGCCCGGCTCCATGTTCCCCGACTTTAAGCGCTACGGCGTGTTGTGGATGGGCCGCAACGCCTTGGCCGCCGCCTATGACATGGCAGGCGCTTTCAATAATGTGACGCTGATGCTGAACAAGGGCGCGCAGGTGCAGGAGGTGATCGACCGTGCGGACGCAATCCTCGGCACTTATGGCGGCACTGGGGCTTATGGGCGCAAGGATCAATTCTCCAATCGCTTTCTCAGCGAAGAGTTGAAGCAGTTGCAGACTACGGCGACGATTTTCCCCGCTATCTTTTTGGGCGTGGCGGCCTTTTTGCTCAATGTGGTGGTGAGCCGTCTGATTGCTTTGCAGCGAGAGCAGATCGCCACACTTAAAGCCTTTGGCTACACCTATTTCGCCATCGGCTGGCACTATGTGAAACTGGTGATGCTGATGGTGATTTTTGGCGTGGCGGGCGGCATCGCCTTAGGCGCTTGGTTCGGCCAGGGGCTCTCCAATGTGTATATGGAGACGACCTTTCGCTTCCCTTATCTCGACTACAAGATCAATGCAGGGGTGGTATTTATTTCACTGAGCATCACCATGGCGGCAGCGATCAGCGGCACGCTGTTTTCGGTCGCGCGCGCAGTGCGCCTCTCACCCGCCGAAGGCATGCGCCCTGAGATGCCTGCAAACTATCGCACTACCCTCGCGGAGCGCATCGGCTTGCAACGCTGGTTCACCGCGCCCACACGCATGATCTTGCGCCACATCGAGCGCCGCCCAATCAAATCGATGCTGACAGTGCTCGGCATTGGCTGCGCCTGCGCGCTGATGATGGTGGGTAATTATCAAAAAGGCGCAATTGATTTCATGGTGGATGTGCAGTTTCGTCAGGCAGGTCGTGAAGACCTGGCGCTGGCTTTTATAGAGCCGACTTCGGGCCATTCCTTGCATGAACTGGCCGCTATACCAGGCGTGGATCATGTGGAGGGCTTTCGCGATGTGCCCGCTATTTTGCGCTCTCGCCAATACAGTTACCGCACTGCGGTGTATGGGATTTTGCCCGAGGGCCAACTGCATCGTTCGCTCGATAGCCAATTGAAACCGATCCAAGTGCCGCCAAATGGCGTGGTGCTCACCGACCACTTGGCCAATAAAATTTTGCATGTGAAACCGGGCGATATGCTCACGGTAGAAGTGCTGGAAGGCAACCGCCCGATACGCCAGGTGCCCGTACTGGGCATCACCCAACAATATCTGGGCGTGTCGGCTTATATGCAGCAAGACTCGCTCAATACGCTGATGCGCGAGGGCAATGTGGTCTCAGGCGCTTATCTGGCGATTGAACCGGGCGCGGAAAAAGCCGTCTATGAAAAACTGCATGATCGGCCGCGTGTCCTAGGCATGGTCGCCAATGCCGCCGCGATCCAGAGCTTTTACGACACCATTGGCGAGTTTGTGCTGTTCTACAACATGATCTCCACCCTGCTCGCCGCCAGCATCGGTTTCGGCGTGGTGTATAACAGCGCGCGCATCGCCCTCTCGGAGCGGGGGCGCGAGTTGGCGAGCCTGCGTGTGCTAGGCTTCACCCGAGGCGAGATCGCCTATATCCTGCTAGGAGAATTGGGACTCTTGACCTTGGCTGCCATCCCGGTTGGATTTTTGCTAGGCGTGGGCTTGGTCAGTATTTTGGTGCAAGCCTTCGAGAGCGATCTCTACCGGCTGCCGCTGATTTTGAACCCGAGCAACTATGCGATGGGTGCAACTGTGGTGGTGGCTTCTGCGCTGGTATCGGGTTTACTGATATGGCGACGGCTTGGGCAATTGGATTTGGTGGCGGTACTGAAGACTCGGGAATAGGGCTGAAAAACGACTTAACTGCTTTTGAACCACGGGGGGCACGGGGCACACGGGGAAAACCAAAGACTAGCGCGCATGAAATCTATTGTGTCCTGGGTGCAGTGGTTCAATCTCGCAACTCGGTGTGGATTTCCCCGTGAACCCCGTGTTCCCCGTGGTTAATTGCTTTTTCCAGAATGAGATAACTATGCAATTGCGCGCACGCATCGGTATCACCCTTCTCGGCCTCGCACTCGCGGGCGGCTTGGTCTATGGCTTTATGCCCCGCGCCGTGGCAGTGGATGCCGCTCCCGCGATCAAAGGGCCGCTCGCCGTCACCATCGAAGAAGAAGGCAAGACGCGGGTAATGGAGCGTTATGTGGTTTCCGCGCCCATGTCGGGTTACGCCCGGCGCATCGATCTGAGGGTGGGTGATGCGGTAAAGCAAGGTCAGGTGCTGGCGGAGATTGAGCCAGCGCGTTCGGATGCGCTCGACCCGCGTTCGCGTGCGCAAGCCCAAGCTCAAGTGAATGCCGCACAGGCAAGCGTTGCCGCCGCACGCGAAAATGCCCGCGCCGCTGCGGCGCAAGCCGATCTGGCGCGCCAGGAGTTGCAGCGCACCGAGTCGCTGCGCAAGTCCAACTTTATTTCCGAGCAGGCCTTGGATAAGACGCGCTCGGAAGTCAGCCGCACCAAAGCCGCACATTTAGCTTCAGAGCATGCCATCAACGTCGCACGCTTCGAGCTTGAGATGACACGCGCGGCACTCGCAAAAAGTAGCAGTTTGCAAACTGGCAAACCCGCCGAGACTTTAAGCGTGCGCGCACCAGTCGATGCCCATGTACTTAAGTTGGTGCACGAGAGCGAAGGCACAGTGCAGGCGGGGCAACCCTTAATCGAGATTGGAAATCCCGAAACCTTGGAGGTGGTGGTCGAGGTGCTGTCCACCCATGCGGTGCAAATTGCGCCTGGCTCAAAGGTGCTGCTGGATCGCTGGGGCAGTAGTGAGACGCTACAAGGCGCGGTGCGCATAATCGAACCCGCTGGGTTTACTAAAGTGTCCGCGCTCGGCGTGGAAGAGCAACGCGTACGCGTGATCGCAGACATTACCTCGCCGCGTGAAATTTGGCGTCGCCTGGGCGATAGTTACCGAGTAGAAGCGCGCTTTGTGGTTTGGGAAGGTGCAGATGTATTGCAAATTCCCGCCAGCGCCCTTTTTAAATTCAAGCAGGGTTGGGCTGTTTTTATCGTGGAGAACGGTCGCGCGAAAACCCAACAGGTTGAAATCGGTCAACGCGCGGGACTGATCGTGCAGGTGCTATCGGGAATCAAAGCTGGGGATCAGATCATCACGCATCCCGATGACAAGATTGTGGACGGTGGGCGGGTGAAAGTGCGCTGAGACGGGTTACTAAAACCCAAACACTTAGCCGCGAATTAACGCCAATTTACGCAAATTGAAAAATCAGCGTAAGCGTTGTTAAAAAATTAGCGTCAATTGGCGTTAATTCGCGGCAAAAGTTTTATGAGTTAAACCGCCTGCTTCAAAATCTCAATCACTTCCTCATCTTCCACCTGAGGAAAGTCGCGGTAAAACTGCCCGACCGCCCGAAAATCATAAGGCGTTTCCAGGCACACCACTTCATCGCAATACCCCGCAACTTTCTCGATCGTATCGGGTGGCGCAACCGGCACAGCGCAAATGAGCTTGGCCGTGCCCTTGGCGCGCAGCGAATGCAGCGCGGAAATCATGGTGGCGCCGGTGGCGAGGCCATCATCCACCACGATCACGATGCGCCCAGTTTGATCGATCGGTGGCCGAATC
>MEQN01000143.1:981-1250 GCA_001770235.1 Betaproteobacteria bacterium RBG_16_58_11 | reverse complement strand
CCCGCCGAACTCGCGTATTCCGAGACATAGGTCCAACCGCTTTCATCCACCGAACCGACGGCGAACTCTGCGTTATAGGGCGCGCCCAGCTTGCGCACCAGCACCACATCCAACTCGCCTTGCAGCGCTTCGGCAATGCGTTTGGCCATGGGCACGGCGCCGCGGGGAATGGCCAGCACCAGCGGGTGCTGCCCGCGATAGGGGCTGAGCTTGGCGGCGAGTTGGTCAGCCGCGTCGATGCGATTTTTGAAGGGCATGCATTTATAATG
>MEQN01000143.1:716-907 GCA_001770235.1 Betaproteobacteria bacterium RBG_16_58_11 | reverse complement strand
GAATCAGCTTTCGTTTATAATCACGGCTTTTCGCCTGTCATGCTGCTTGCCAATCTGCTTCCCGGCCCCCTCCCCCTTCCCGGCCAATTTCGGCGCTATTCCGGTCTGATCGGCAGCGCCGATGCGCTTGCTTTGGCCGAATTGGCGCAGGCAAAGAAACCGATCCTGCTACTCACCGCCTCGGCGCTCGA
>MEQN01000143.1:299-578 GCA_001770235.1 Betaproteobacteria bacterium RBG_16_58_11 | reverse complement strand
CCAGATCAGCCGCAATCAATTCGACATTGCGCTGGTGCCGGTGACCACCGCGCTGTATCGGCTGCCGCCGCTGGCATTTCTGGCCGCGCACACTTTCTTTCTCAAGCAGGGCGAAAAGCTGGATGTGGACGGCTTGCGCAAACAGCTCACGCTGGCGTCTTACACCCACGTCACCCAAGTCCAGGCGCCGGGCGAATATAGCGTGCGCGGCGGGGTGATCGATCTGTTCCCGATGGGCAGCACCGTGCCCTATCGCATCGACTTGTTCGACAATGAAAT
>MEQN01000143.1:0-213 GCA_001770235.1 Betaproteobacteria bacterium RBG_16_58_11 | reverse complement strand
CGCTGAACGAGGCCGGCATTAGCAACTTTCGCCAAAAGTTTCGCGATCAATTCGAAGGCGACCCGTCGAAGTGCCGCCTCTATAAAGACGTGAGCAATGGCGTCGCACCGCCGGGCATCGAGTATTACTTGCCGCTGTTTTTTGAGGCGACGGCGACGCTGCTGGATTATCTGCCGCCCGATCCGCTGCTGTGCCTGCATCACGCGGTGCAGG
>MEQN01000142.1:8468-13070 GCA_001770235.1 Betaproteobacteria bacterium RBG_16_58_11 | reverse complement strand
CGGCTGGAAGCCGGCGCTACACATTAAAACGCACTGACCGGCGCCTGCATCCCCGCTTCGCGCCAAGCGCTTTTCAGTTCCACAAATACAACTTCCGGCGCGCCCGCGCCAAAACGCAGCCGCTCCAAAGAATTTGTTAGTTGCATATCTGCGTTCAAATTGCGAGCGCTTTGCCGCAGCGTATTCGCGCGCCAGGGTGCATCACGCGTCAGCGCGCGATACAGCGCAGCCGCATCGCTCGCTGCATCGAGCCGGGCCAGCCAGGCGCGCTTGGCGCGTAGCCGCATAAGCCACGGCCAGGCTTTAATTCCCAGCCAAGTCAGGCACAGCACAGCAAGCAAGATGAGGCCGCCAGCGTAGAGCTTCTCGCGCAGCGGGTCGCGCACGGTGAGCCGCGCAGCCGGAATCGTCAGTGTTTCGATGCGCTGCGTTTTCGGGTCGAAATAAGGCAGTTTGATTGCGGGAAAGGCCGATACATCAGTCTCTTCCGCGACAAAGCTCAGCGTCACGCGTAGTCCATCTTGCCCATCAATTTTGATCGACGCCACGCTTGGCGCATACAAGCGCATGCCGCGTGGCGGGTCGAATTGCAGCGATTTGAGCGCGCCCTCCGCGCTCAAGCCGGGCGCGTTGATGTCCAGCACCCGGCTCGCGGGGCGGCCGAGGAAAATTTCTTGCGGCAGCGGCTCGGCGCGCACCGTCGGTTGGCCGACGGGCAAATAAATCGGCAAATAAGCCGGAGCGGGCAGGGCGCGGAAGGTGACGGCGGTCACCGGGTAGCGCAAGCGCTGGCCGAATTTATAGCCATCCAATATCGGGAAAGTCACACTTTGACCGCCGCTCTTCAAGGCCAGCAGCGGCCAGCGGTATTCGCGCAGCCGCACTGGCGCGCCATCGTGCAGGGCTTCGCGTGTGCTTTCAGCTTGCGCGCCCAGATGGACATTCGGCGCATCGAGCTGCGTCGGCGCGTTCCAAGTCAGATCGCCTTCGTCGCGGATTTCCAAATGCAGCGTTGCCGGCTCGCGCGCCATGGGCGTCTCGGGGCTGATCCAGGCGCGCAGCGAGACCTTGGCGGGCTGCACCTCCAGCGCCAACGGCTGCGAACGCGCGCTGCCGAGCGCCAGAGCCGGCAGGATCAATTTGCCGGCGCGCAGCGGATACAAAGTCGCATCCAGCACCGATTGCACTTTGCCGTTCTGCGTGCCGCCGGACACGGCGCTGCTGAAAACTTCGAAGTCTTTTTTCAGCGGGGCGAGGTCGAGCGGGGCGAGATCGGTGTTGCCAACGACGCGCAACTGGACGGGCTCACCGAACGTCGTGGCCTTCTTATCCAAAGCCGCGCTCAGCCGGGCGGCGGCTGCGGGTGTGCCCGCCAGCGTGAGCAGCAGTGCGATGATCAGGCTTTTCACCATGGCGGCATGCCGGGCGGCGGCTCGCGCGTCGCGTCTTGTTTGATCGATTGCTTCAGCGTCGCGGCGCGCTGGTCGGTGAGTAAATCCAATTTCTTTAACGCCGCGCTGCGCGTGGCATCACTATCGAATTGTGTAGCTCTTGCTACTTGGCCGAGGCGGCGCGCAGCTTCGGCATCCTCTGCCTCTTCACCCACCATCGGCCGCGCTTCGTCTTTGGTCGGGGCCATGTCGAGTGGAGTGGTGTCATCTGCTTCACCTTCACCCAAGCCGCGCCCGCGCCGGCCGGGGATGCCCGCCGTGGACGGCACGGGCGCGTTGCGCAGCACGATCATGCCGCGCACCCGCGCCAGATTTTCCTTGGCGCGTGGGTCATGCGGGCGCAGCCGCAGCACGCCGTCGAAGGCATCCGCCGCCGCATTCCGATTGCCCGCATAGAAATAACTGTCGCCCAAATTGAAGAGCGCATCGGCGCGTTGTTGAACATTTTCCGCGAGCAGCAGCGCCTGCGTGAATTGGCTGGCTGCAAAGGCGAAATCCTTGCGCCGGTAGGCGGAAGCCCCCTCGCCCATGCGCGCTTGAAAGCCGCCGAGCTTGTGATAAGTGTGCTGCGCGACCAGATACTGGCCTTGCCGATAGGACTGATGCGCCTCGCGCCATGCGGTGTCATCAGCCTGCGCCGCTCCGCTGGCAGCGAGGAGGCTGGCGGTGACCAGGGCTTGCTTGCCGCGCCGGGTAAAGGTCAGCGTACTGCCCAGTAGCAGCAGCAAGGCGGCCAGCAGCGGATAGGCAAAGAACTCGCGCCAGGTCAGGGTTTTGTCGCGCGCTTGCCTGGAAGCGGGCAGCGCCAGAATGCCGCGCTGGTACAAGGCGGCGAGATCGCTGTCGCTGTCAGATAGGAGTGCGACCGCCCCGCCGGTGATTTCAGTCAGCGCGCGATAGCCGGCCAGATCAGGCTGACTGGAAATTGGCGCATCGTTTAGCGTGAGCGTGGCTCCCGGCTCACTTGCGCTGATTAGCACGTAGAGAGATCCCCCCGCACCCTTCAGCGCGCGCGCAGCGGCGATAGCAGCGTTGCCCGCCTCGCCGGACAAGCTGCTGGCATCGGCATCAGTCACCAAGAGCACGGCGTGGCTGCGCTGGGCATGGCCTAAATTTTTCAGCGCCAGATTCAATGCGGCAGCTAAATGGCTACCGCGGTCTTCGAACAATGCTTCAGACGCAAATTCCAAGCTCGGGATGAAGGCGCCGGTGTCGCGGGTGAGCGGCAACAGCAGTCCCGCTTCGCCGGAATAGGCGATGAGCCCGATGCGCTCGCCATGCCAGCGCGCCATTAAATCTTGCAGCTTGAGTTTGGCACGCAGCAAGCGGCTGGGGGCGAGATCGGTTGCCGCCATCGAGGGCGAGACGTCGAGCACGATCATCACATCGACATCGTGTTTAGTTTGCTGCGGCAGATTGGAGAGCGCTTCCAGCGGCAGGCGCGGCCCGGCCAAGGCGCAGGCCAGCAGCAGCCAGAATGCCCATTCCATAAGCGTGCGCAGAGGCGCTTGTTTCATCGTGTTGCCGTGGCGCACTGCCCAAGGCTGCAAAGGCGCTTCGGCATAACGCTGCCAGGAGGGTTTGCGCAAGCGCGCGAAACCGATGAGCAGCAAGGGCGTCAGCGCGGCCAGCCACCCTAAGGGTTCGCGCCATTGCAGTTGCAGCAATTCGGCCAGGCTCATGCCGCTTGCTCCCGCAATGCCAAGCCGCGCGCCAATACCAGCAATGCCGCGCCTGCCGCCAGCAGCGCCCAATACCATTCGGCGATTTGACGCCGTGTGGCGGGGCGCGCGACGGTGGGTTCCAAGCGGCCGATGTCATTGATGATGGCTTCCAGCGCTTGCGTCGTGCCGGCCACGTAATATTTTCCGCCGGTGGTTTCGGCAATGGTTTTGAGATTGGGGCCGATCGATTTTGTCGCAGGCCGGGTGGGGCTGGCGAAGAGATCGGTGCCGATTTCCACCGTGTAAATTTTCACGCCTAAAGCCTGCGCCGCGGCCACGGATTCGGCAGGCTTCATCTCGCCCGCGGTGTTGTCGCCATCGCTGAAGAGTATCAAGGCCGGTTGTAAACGGTCATCGGTTTTCACTTGCTTGAGCGCCAGGCCCAAGGCATCGCCAATGGCGGTGGCCTCGCCCGCGATGCCGACTTGCAGGCGCGACAGGCTCGCCAACATCAAGTCCTGATCAAACGTGGGCGCGGCAAGCGTGGCGGCATGATTGCCGAAGGCGATGAGCCCGAAGCGGTCGCCCTCGCGCGCGGCGACGAAGCGGCGCGCAATGCCTTTCAGCACATCCAAGCGCGGCACGCGTTGCTTGTTCAACTCAAAATCGTCGATGCTCATGGTGGTAGAAGTATCCACCAGCAGCATGATGTCGCGGCCCTGGGGCTTTTCCGGCACGGCAGGGCCGAGCCATTGCGGTTGCGCCAAGCCTGCCGCCAAACAACACGCCGCAAGAAAGGCGAGCGCGGTTTGCACCCGGCGCGTGGATTTGGATTGCGCCGCTTCTTCCGCCAGCGCGCTCAGATCGGGATGCACCAGATGCGTGGCGGGGAGCGCGCCATCCGAACGGCGTGCGCCGAACCAAAACCCGAGCGCGATCAGCGGCAGTAAAAATAACCAAGCGGGATGGGCGAGTGTGATCATGGGGCGCGGCCTATCCATTCATGCGCTTGGGCGAGGAGCTGCGTTGCGTGTTGGGTGTCGATGGGGTGGGGCGAGAAGCGTGCGCGATCGAGTGTTTGGGTGAACTTGGACCATGCCTCCGTGCTCAACGCGTCCTTCCTTCCTTCCCCCCTTTGCAACGGTTTTCGCAGGGATGGGCGGCTCGCCGCCCAACTCGCAAAAAGGGGGGGTAGGGGGGATTTTGAAGCGCCGTCGCAGCATCTAAATCCCCCTTGTTCCCCCTTTTCACCCGCAAAGGGTACGCCGGTGGGTGCCCCGCTGCTGCGCAGCGACCCTTCCGCAGCCAAAGGGGGAGACGCTGGCTCGGCAGATGATTGCACACCTGTGTAGATAGTTGTGCCCTGCAAGGGGGAGGGAGAAGTAGTCTGCTGGAGTCGCTTATTTGGATAAACATCACGCAAGGCCCGCGCAATCTGAAACGCCGCCGCGCGCGCATCCAGCGTGCCCAGTTGCAATTCCCGCCCG